>CAXQUZ010000360.1:0-12769 GCA_964226865.1 Myxococcota bacterium
CCTCGCCGGCCTGCGCCGCCGGGAGGACCGCGGCTATGACTCGGCCGGCGTCGCCGTCCAGACCGGCCGCGGCCTCGCCACCCACCGCCGCGTCGGCCGCGTGAAGGGGCTGGCCAGCGCCGTCCCCACCGACCTGCCCGGCACCGTCGGTATCGCCCACACCCGCTGGGCCACCCACGGCGGCGTCACCGAGGCCAACGCCCACCCCCACCTCGACGGGCTCGGGCGCATCGCCGTCGTCCACAACGGCATCATCGAGAACATGGGCCCCCTCAAGGCCCGGCTGCTCGCCGAGGGCGTGGTCTTCCGCTCCGAGACCGACTCCGAGGTGCTCGCCCACCTCATCGCCCACTTCTACCAGGGCTTCGGCGCCATCGGCGAGTCCATCTCGCCCGACGTGGCGGGCGACCCCCTGGCGGCCCTACGGGCGGCCCTCGTGCGCTGCCGCGGCACCTGGGGCGTCGCGGTCATCTTCCTCGACCACCCCGGGCTCATCCTCGCGGCCCGCAACGGCTCGCCCCTGGTGGTCGGCCTGGGCGACGGCGAGACCTTCCTCGCCTCGGATCCCCAGGCCCTCGTGCCCTACACCCGCCGGGTGATCTTCCTCGAAGACGGCGAGCTGGCGCGGATCACGCCCGAGGGCATCGAGACCACCCGCCTCGACGGCTCCGACACCCAGTCCCTCGTCCACACCCTCGACGACGACTGGGGCGACGCCGAGCTGGGGGGCTTCCCCCACTTCATGCTCAAGGAGATCCACGAGCAGCCCGAGGCCATCCGCCAGTGCATCTCGGGACGGGTGCTGGTGGAGGAGGGCACGGCCAAGCTCGGGGGCCTCGAGCTCGACGCCCGGGCGCTGGTCGACATCCCCAGCGTCGGGCTGGTCGGCTGCGGCACGGCCTACCATGCCTGCCAGGTGGGCGCGCACATCATCGAGCACCTCGCCCGGGTGCCCGCCACGGCCCTCATCGCCAGCGAGTACCGCTACCGCAACCCCGTGGTCGACCCCGACGGGCTGTTCTTCGCCGTCAGCCAGTCCGGCGAGACCGCCGACACCCTGGGCGCCATCAAGGAGATCCAGGTCAAGGGCGGCCGGGTCATGGGCGTCGTCAACGTGGTCGGCTCGAGCATCGCCCGTGCCTGCGGGCGGGGGGTCTACATCCACTCGGGTCCCGAGATGGCTGTGGCCTCGACCAAGGCCTTCTCGAACATGGTGACGGCCCTGTCGCTCTTTGCGCTGCAGATCGGCCGCACCCGCGCCTTCTCGCCCCACGAGGGCCGCGAGATCGCCGAGGCGCTCACGGCCATCCCGGCCCTTGTCCAGCGCTACCTCGCGGATCCGGGCCCGGTCGAGGCCATGGTGCGGGCGGTCACGGGCGCCAAGATGGTGCTGTTCCTGGGTCGCGGCGTGAGCGCGCCGGTGGCCTCGGAGGGGGCCCTCAAGCTGATGGAGGTCGCCTACATCCCCTGCCTGGCCTACCCCTCGGGCGAGATGAAGCACGGGCCCATCGCCCTGCTGGAGGAGGGCTCGCCGGTGGTGGTCATCGCCCCGGACGACCCCTTCAAGGACAAGACCATCAGCAACCTCCAGGAGTGCCGGGCCCGGGGCGCGCGCATCATCCTCATCCACACCGAGGGCGACCCGGTGGCCGAGCTGGGCGACGTCTCCATCGCCGTGCCGCGCACCCACGACCTGCTGACGCCGCTGCTCACGGTGCTGCCGCTCCAGCTGCTCAGCTACGGCGCCGGGATGGCCCTGGGCCGCGACATCGACCGCCCCCGCAACCTCGCCAAGTCGGTCACGGTCGAGTAGCGACCGGGCGCACCGCCGAGAGCAGCAGCCCCCCCGTGCCCACCCACCACCCCGGCGGCGGGGCGGACGCGGCGGGCGGGGGCCCCGAGAGACGCTCCGGTGCACAGGGCACGGGGCGCTCCGCCGTGGGGCCGAGGGCGAAGGCCCCGCGCGTGGTGAGGAAGCACAGCGCGCCCTGGTCGCTGCGCGCGTCGAGGGCCCGCCCGGTGCGCCGGCCGAGCGGCACCGCAGGCCCGAGGGGCGGGCCCGCGGGGTCGAGGCGCCAGACTGCCCGGCGGGTCAGCAGGGCGAAGCCCCAGGGCGCGACCACCACGCGGTCTCCCCGCACGGGAGCGGCCGGGAGCGGGTGGACCCCAGCAGGGCCCCAGGCCCGGCCGCCCGGGCCCACCACGGCGGCGGCGCCGACGGCCAGGGGTGCTGGACGGAGACCCTCCAAGATGGTCTGGCCATCGGCATCTTGCACGTCGCCCTGGTCGGGACAGTGGGCACGATCGGCGCCCACCGGCAGGCGTCCGTCCCCGGCGAGCTGGAGCGCCCCGGTGCGCCCGCAGAGCCAGCCCCGGGCGCCCTCGGTCCAGAGGTGGGCCCGCCGCCCCGCGGGGTCCCAGCAGAGCAGGCCCGGCGGCACCGGCGGCACCGGGCGCAGCCCCTGGCCTGCGGGGGCCACCCAGCTCCGGTCGGCGCCGTGGCGGGCGAGGGCCCCGTGGGGACCGGCCTGGACGGCGCTGCGCACCCCGGGGCTGCGGCCGACACAGCGCACCTGGCCGTCGGCCCCGCAGCGGAACACGAGGTCTTCGTCGGCCCAGCTCCAGCCCGTGCCCGCCGTCCAGGGCCGGAGCCCGCGCCCCTCGGCGCCCTCGGGCAGCGGGGGCCGGTCTCGGTGCGCGCCACCGAGGGCGACCCGCACCAGCCGGTCTCCCGCGCGCAGCACGCGCCCCGTCGCCCCGACCCAGCCGGGCGCCGGCATCCGCGCGCTGCCGCCGCTGCCGAGCCAGCGCCAGGCCCCGGTGGGCCGGTCCCAGCGCAGGCCGCCCGGCCCGGCGTCCACACACAGGTGGTCGGGACCGTGCTGGATCGTGGCCCCCTCTGCGAGGCCGTGCACCACCGTGGCGGTGGGCGCGCCGTCCTGGCGCAGCGCCAGCCAGTCCGGCCCCTGCCAGGCGAGCCAGCCCGGGCCGCCCACGACCCGCTCGGCCGGTCCCGCCGCCTCGAGCCTGCCCGTCCACAGGCTTGTGCCCCCGGGGCCGGCACCGCTCACAGGGTGCCCAGGGCCACGAGGCTGCCGTCGGCGAGGCCCACGACGATGCGATCCCCGACCAGCACGGGATCGGCCGAGACGGTGGCCCCGAGGTCGACCGACCAGCTCTCGTCGCCGTCGTCCGGGTCGAAGCGGTGGAGCCGGCCATCGGCGTTGCCGCCGTAGCTGGAGAAGCGGGTGAGGAGGGGGCGGGTCGTGAGGTCGCCCTCGACCGGGGCCCGCCAGAGGCGGTCGCCCGAGACCGGATCGATGCCGGCCATCTCGCCGGAGCGATCGGGCACGAGCACCATGTGGGAGACCGAGGGCGAGGAGGCCGGGTCGCGGTCGATGGGGGTGCGCCACCGGGCGCTGCCGCTCGCCGCATCGACGGCCACCACGCCACCAGGCTGGCCCACGAGGCCCTGGTAGGCGCCATAGACGACCCCGTCCTTGACCGCCGGCCGCCCCGTCGCGGGGCCCGGCATCAGCGCCCGCCAGGCCACACCGCCCGCGGCCACCGCGACCAGCTCGCCGGTCTGGGTGCCGAAGAACAGCCGCTCGCCGTCGGTGCCCGCACCGCCCACCGCCGAGTCGGAGCCGGTGACCGCCCAGCCGGCGGCCGAGATGACCTGGCCGGCCTCGGTGACCCAGACCAGCTCGCTCCCGAGCATCAGCGGCGGCCCCGAGACCGGGCCCCCCGAGGGGTGCTCCGAGACCTTGAGGCCCGTGGCGGGGTCGAGCACGAGCACCCGGTCGTCGTTGGTGCTGACGGCGATGCCCCCGTCCACCACCGCCGGCGGCCCGGAGGCGCCCACGCGGGTGCGCCAGCGCTCGGTGCCGTCGGCGCCGAAGCAGTAGACCTGGCCGTCGGCCACAGCGAAGACGGCGTTGCCGTCCGTGGCGAGGGCATGGACCAGGGGCCCGTCCACCAGCACCCGCCAGGCGATGCCCGGCCGCACCGAGGGCCCCCGCCCGGGGAACATGCCCGTGCTGGGGGCATCCCGGAGGGCAGCCACCGCGGCCGGGGCAGCAGCGGGCGCCGGCGCGGCCTCGGCCACGGGGGGGGCCGCCCGGCGACGGGTGTCGGCGGACTTGGGGCAGCCCGTCCCGAGCGCCGCGGCGAGGCCGAGGGCCAGCAGGACGGCGCGGGGAGGGGGGTTCGCGGAAATCTCACTGGACATGGGACGGCTCGCTGGTGACACGCAGACCATGACTAGCGCGAAGACCGACCCATCGCCCGTTCCTCCTCACACCGTCGCCGACCGGGGGGCCCGCCGGCGCCGCTGGGTCGGCCTCGGGGCGCTCGGCCTCGGCCTGGCCCTCGCGGCCCCCGCCGCCGACGCGGCCAAGGTCGCCAAGCACGCCCTCTTCGCGGACGACGCGGCGCGGCTGCGGGCCAAGGAGTCCCTCCAGTTCGCCATCGTCGGAGACACCCGCACCCGGGCGGTTCCCGCCGACACCACCGCGGGCGCCGTCGTGGTCAGCAAGACCGCCACCCGCGAGATCGTGGCCGACATCGCCGCGGCCATCCCGGGCCCCGACGGTCCCGACGTGCTCGTGATGAGGGGGGATCACGTCCGGGCGGGCATCGGCCCCGACTGGAAGCGCCTCGACAAGGACTTCCAGCCGATCCTCGAGGGCACCACCGCCGCCAAGGGTGACGGCCGCCGCCTGGGCGCCGTGCCCGTCGTGGGCGATCACGAGGCCATCGGCGATCCGCGCTACACCGGCTTCGGCGAGAGCTGGCCGGAGGTGGGGGCCGACATCGGCTTCGGGCGGGTCGGCAGCTGGTACGCCTTCGACCTCGAGACCAGCGGCTACACCTGGCGCTTCGTGGTGCTCGACGCGAACCGGGAGGCCCTCGGCAGCCGCTGGTCCGAGCAGCTCGGCTGGATCGAGCGGTCGGCCGCCACGGGCAAGTTCGACGGCATGGTCGTGCTCATGCACGAGGGCCTCGTCGATCTCGGCGGCCGCGAGCCCGACATGAACAAGGGCGGCGCCCCCGGCGAGCTGCTGGAGCACCTCGAGGACGCCATCGGCATCTCGCGGCTCAGGGCCGTGGTCTTCGGCGGCCACGGCGCCTGCCAGGCCGTGCTGCCGGGGGGCCCCCTGGGCACCCTCCACCTCGGCGCCGGCTGTGGGGGCGGCCCGGCCCAGTCCCTGCGCCGCTGGACGGCCGCCGACAGCGCCGGCATGGCCAAGGACATCCCCCTGGAGCCAATCTTCGACCTGGCCATCATGAACCAGCTCGACCGGTGGAACCGGGACGTGGGGCTGCCCGAGATCGCCATCGACGAGGCCAAGGCCCGCAACAGCTTCGCGGGCTTCACGGCCGCCTACAACCCCCGCCACTTCGCCGTCCAGGGCTGGTGGAAGGCGTCGCTGGAGGGCGAGGCGCTCTCGTTCACCTTCCGCTTCCGGCGCCCCGACGGCACCTTCGTCGACGTCTACGAGGTCGCCTTCACCGACGCCACGGGCTGGCGCCCGCGCAAGCTGGCCGGCAAGTAGGACGGGCTCAGGCCGGGATGGCCAGCTCGGCCCGCTGGCAGGCCAGGACATGTCGGTGGATGAGATCCTCGTCCACCTGGCGCAGCCCCTCGAAGCGCAGCCCGTAGCGGGGCTGGCCCTCGTCGGGGCGCTCGACCCGCAGCACCCGGGCGGCCGTGTGGACCTCGCGTCCCGACAGGGGCAGGCGCAGGTCGATGCGGGTGCCCTCGGCGAGCTCGCAGCTGGCGTGGGCCGCGCAGCCCCCGGTGCTCAGGTCGAGCAGCCGCAGGCCGATGCGGGGCAGCTCCGGCGCCACGAGCGCAGCGGCGTCGGCGGGCGCGGCGGCCGGCGCCTCGGGGACGGCGGCGGGGCGGGCGACCGTGTCGAGCTCGACGGCCACCCGGAAGGCCCGGCGCTGGTTGAAGAGGCGCACCACGGCGGGCGGGTGGAGCAGCAGCTGGCGGTGGGCCCCCTGGAGGGAGGGCGGCAGGGCGCTGGGCGGCAGGTCGAGCTCGCGGGCGCCCGGGCCGACCAGCTCGGTGTCGAACTGGACCACCCCGTCGGCCCGGCCCAGCTCGACCGTCAGCCGGCGCCCGGCCACCAGCGGCAGACCCGCGCCGGCCGGCAGCACCAGCGCCCAGGTCTCGGCCGTGCGCACCAGGCTGGCCGGGGAGAGCTTGCACTCGACGCCGTCGATCTGGCGCAGGCGGACGAAGCGCGCCGGGCCGTCGAGCTGCTGGAGCGAGCGCGAGCCGGGATCGACCGGGATGATGCGGCTCGGGGCGCGGCACCGGTCCCAGAAGCGCTGGCGCAGGCCCGGGCCACCGGTGGGCACGTAGCAGTGGACCCGGCCCTCGCTGCGGAAGCGCACCGCCTCGGCCGTCGGGAGCTCGCCGCTGTGCTCGCGGGTGATGTCGGCGACGCGGTGCTGGGCCGCAGGGGCGGGGCCGGCGGGGCCGCCGTCGGGCAGGAAGAGCACCCGCCGGCGGGTCACGACCAGCACCCCGGGCGAGAGGTCGTGGGCATCGCTGGCGCGCACCACGGGCACGCCGAGCAGCACCTCTTCGCCCTCGAGCGGCAGCACGGGGCCCCAGGCCGCCAGCGCCCGGGCCACCAGGGCCTCGCGCTCGACCACCGAGCGGGCCCGGTGGCGCTGGCCGTCGTGGAGGCAGGCGAGCACCAGGCCCATCTGCTCTCCGGCGTCGCCCAGCCCGAGGCGCCAGCGGCGGCCGTCGCGGGCGGCGATCACCATGCGCTTGCGGGGCCAGCCGCGCAGGGCCACCCGTCCCACCTCTTCGGTGGGGAGGGTGAGAGCCTCGATGCCGAGGATGTTCTCGCCCGGATCGTCCGGCAGGAACTGGAGCTGCTGGGGGCCGAGCACGAGGGTGCCCTCGCACCAGACCGGACCGCGCCAGAACCAGGCCCGGGCGTGGCGCAGCGTGACCACGGGGGCGTCGGCGGCGTCGAGCTCGGTGCCCCCCTGGAGGGCCACGACGACGCTGAAGAGGTGGGCGGCGGTCGGGCCGGGCACCTGGAGCTCGCGGTCGAGCAGGGTGGCCGAGAAGGTGGGGCCGGCCGAGAGGCGGGGCGCGCCCAGCGACAGCACGTCCACGTCGAGGATGAGGTCGGCGTCGTCCGGGCTGGCCGGGGCGAAGCGCAGCCGCCGGGCGTCCACGACCAAGCGCCCCATCACCAGGGGGCCCTCGTCGCCGAGGCGCAGGCTCGTCAGGGCGTCGACCAGGGTGGGCACGACAGGGCCGCCCGCGACCGAGACGGCCGCGTGGCTCTGGAGGATGCGCAGGCGGGCCTCGAGGCGATCCGGGGCGCCCACCGAGAGGATCCAGGCCTCGCCCGGGGGACCGAGCACCCGCAGCCGGCTGGCACCGTCACGGCGCAGCCCGGTGATCTCGCCGAGCTGCAGCGCGCGATCCGCCCGGCCGACCAGGGCCGAGCCGGCGGCGTCCGCAACGAAGCGGAGCACGCCCTCGCGGACCGTGAGCCGCCCCGCACAGACGGGACCGTGGCCGTGGAGCCGGGCGGCGCCGAGGTCTTCGAGGCCGCTGGCGCCGTCCCGTCCGTCGCTGCCCTGGGGGTTGTGTGCCAGTCCGTGCATGCCGACTCCGTCCGCTCTGCCGATGGTGTTGATCGGCCGATCGCGGCGAAGACAGACCCCGCCTCCGAGAGCGGAGGCGGGCCGTCGTGCTCCCCGTCCTGGGACGTCGCCGCACCGGAGCACTCCCCGGTTCGGACAGGAGCCGGCGTGCTTTAGGCGGGCGTGCCGGCGCTGTGCTCGACCGTGCCCGCGAGGGCCCGCTCCAGCACCGCGGCGGCGGCGCTTGCGTCGAAGAGGACGGGGTTTCCGCCCGCGGAGGGATCGGCGGCGGCCATCTCGGCGACCTGGGCCGCGTCGAGGGTCGCCGGGTCGATGCCCCGCAGCGCGCCGAGGGTGTGGGGCACGCCGAGCTCCGCCCGGAGCGCCAGCACCCAGTCGATGAAGGCCGTGGCGGTCGGCGCAGCGAGGCCCAGGGCCCGGGCCAGCCAGCCCAGGCGCTCGGCGATGGCGTCGTGGTTGAAGTCGAGCACGTAGGGCATCAGCACGGCGTTGGTCATGCCGTGGTGGGTGTTGTAGAGGGCGCCGAGGGGGTGGGCGAGGGCGTGCATGCCGCCGAGGCCCTTCTGGAAGGCCGTGGCGCCCATGCCCGCCGCCGCGAGCATCATCGCCCGGGCCTCGACGTCCGTCCCGTCGGCCACCGCCCGGGGCAGCGCCTCCTTCACCAGCCGCATGCCCTCGACCGCGATGCCGTCGGCCATCGGGTGGAAGCCGGGGGCGCAGTAGGCCTCGAGGAGGTGGGAGAGGGCGTCCATGCCCGTCGCTGCCGTCATGACGGGCGGCAGGCCCACGGTGAGCTCCGGGTCGGCCACCACCCGCCCCGGGAGCATGCCCGGGTGGAAGATGATCTTCTTGGTGTGGGTGGCGGGGTCGGTGATGACGCTGGCCCGGCCGACCTCGGAGCCCGTGCCCGAGGTGGTGGGCACCGCGACGACCGGCACCATGCCGTCCGGATCGACCCGGGTCCACCAGTCGCCCACGTCCTCGAAGTCCCAGAGGGGGCGGGTCTGGCCGACCATCAGCGCGATGGCCTTGGCCACGTCGAGGGCCGAGCCGCCACCGAAGGCGATCACACCGTCACAGCCGGCATTCTTGAAGACCGCCAGGCCGTCCTCGACGTTGTCGCCCGTGGGGTTGCCGTCGACTCCCGAGAAGAGGGTCGTGGGCAGGCCCGCAGCGGTGGTCATGGCCACGGCGTCCCGGGTGATCTCGAGGGACGCGAGGCCCTTGTCGGTGACCAGCAGAGGGCGCGAGATGCCGAGCTCACGGCAGGCATCGGGCAGCTCGCGGATGCGACCGGCGCCGAAGCGGATGGGGGTGGGGTAGTTCCAGGAACCGACGAGAGTACGGGCCATCTCAGGCCTCCGGGTCCGCCGGCAGGCGGAAGTGGATGGAGCGGGGGCGGGTGAGCTCGTGGTAGCCGAGCACGGAGAGGGTGGCGCCGCGGCCGGGGTCCTTGACGCCCGTCCAGGCGAGGCCGGGATCGAGGTAGTCGCAGCGGTTCAGGAAGACGGTGCCCACCTCGAGCTCGCGAGAGAGGGCGGCGGCGGCCTCGACATCCCGGGACCAGATGGAGGCGGTGAGCCCGTAGCGGCTGTCGTTGGCGAGCCGCACGGCCTCGGCGTCGGAGGCCACCTTCATGATGCCGGCGACCGGCCCGAAGGTCTCTTCGCGCATGAGCTCCATGCTGTGATCGACGTCGACCATGAGCTGGGGCGCCAGCCAGGCCCCGCCCTGGGCGGCCGCCGGGAAGGAGGACGGGTCGACGAGGCCGCGGGCGCCGGCGGCGGCAGCGGCCGCGAGCTGCTGGCGCACGAGCTCGGCGTTGCGGGGGCGCACCATCGGCCCGAGCCAGGGTGCCGGGTCGCGGGGATCGCCGAGGGTCCAGTCCCCGACCGCGGCGACGGCGGCCTCGAGGAAGCTGTCCCAGATGTCGGCGTGGACGTAGACGCGCTCGACGCCGCAGCAGGACTGGCCCGAGTTGAAGAGGGCGCCCTCGACCACGTTGGCCGCCGCGAAGGCGACGTCGGCGTCGGCGCGCACGATGGCGGCGTCCTTGCCGCCCAGCTCGAGGCCGATGCCCACGAAGCGGTCCTTGGCGGCCCGCACGACCGCGTGGCCGCCCGCGACCGAGCCCGTGAAGCAGACGTGGTGGATGCGCGCGTCGCCCACCGCAGCGGCCGTGAGCTCGTGGCTCATGTGGACGAACTGGAGCACCCCGGCCGGCAGGCCCGCGGCCGTGCCGGCGGCGACGATCTCTTCGGCGGCCAGGGGGGTCTGGTCGCTGTGCTTGAGGATGACCGCGTTGCCGGCGACGAGGGCCGGGACCACGGCGTTCACGGCGGTCAGGTAGGGGTAGTTCCAGGGCGAGAGCACGAGCACCGTGCCCAGGGGCACCCGCTCGATGCGCCGCAGGAAGCCGGGCTTCGGGGCGGGCACCACCGGCGCGAGGGCCTCCTCGGCGATGGCCAGCATGTGGCGGGCCCGGTCTTCAAAGCCCCCGACCTCGCCGGCGGACCAGCGGATGGGGCGGCCCATCTGATCGGTGATGCCTTGGGCGATCTCGGCCTTGCGGGCAACGAAGGCGTCGACCAGGCCCGAGACCAGCGCGATGCGCTCGGCGAGGGGGCGGCGGGCCCAGTCGCGGCGGGCGGCCTCGGCCCGTGCGAGCACGGTCTCGAGATCGGCCGGGGTGGCGAGAACGCGCTCAACGACGACATCGCCAGTCGCCGGGCTGCGGGTGCGCTGGACGCGCGGATCGGACGAAGCGGGGGGCGTGACCGGGGGCACTGGGCACCTTCCTGGAAGATTCGGGCGAGCTTGTCCCCGCCCGGAGGGAGGGTCAAGGCCGGGTTCGGATCGCGGACCGGCGAGGCCCACGAGTCGGCTACAACGGACAGCGACGCCCCGGGATCACCCCCGGCAACGCCGGATCTTCGGGGGCGCAGCCGTGGGAGTCCCGGATGGGCGCGCAGGAAGCCACCACCAAGAGACCCGCACCGCCGGCCGAGCCGGAGGCCCGCGCAGGCGAGCTGGCGCCGCCGCGCCCGTCCAGCCTCGCCGCCTGGCAGGCCGAGACCAGCGCCCGCCAGATCGCCGCGGTGGCCCGGGTGGATCGCCTCGTGCGATCGCGGACCAGCCTCGCCGAGGGGCTCCAGGACGAGCTCCAGAGCCTCCGGGAGACCGGCGCGGCGCTGGATCGGGCCGAGGCCGAGGCGACCGCGCCGGGCCTGCTCGCCAGCCTCGGGCGGGTGCTCGGTCGGCGCAGCGGGGCCCTCGCGCGCCAGTCCATCGCCGCCGAGCTGCTGCGCCAGTACGAGGTGGTGACGGCGAGCCTCCAGCGGGCCTCGGCCTTCACCGACGAGCTCGAGCTCTGCGCCCGGGAGCTCCAGCGCGAGGTCGACCAGCTCCACGAGCGGGTCGGCCGCGCCCGGACGGGCACCGCCGCCGCCGCCGCGCGGGTTGAGGCCCTCTCCGCCCAGCTCGCGGCCCTCGACGCCCCCGGCGGCCCCACGAATGCCGATGGGCAGGCCATTCCCGAGCACGAGCGGGCCCGCCTGGGCGACCGCCTGCGCTACGAGGAGCGGAGCGAGTCGACGGCCCTGGCCCTGTTCCGGGCGAGCGCCGAGCTGGCCGCCGACGAGCTGGGTCCGGCCCGGGCCCTGCGCGACACGGTGCTCGCCCTGCACGCCGACATGGCGCGCTTCGTGCTCGAGGCCACCAGCGCCGTGAACACGAGCGGCCGCAAGGTCCAGGCCCTCGGCCTCGCGGCCGACACCCCGCTGGTGGTCACCGAGCTCCACGCCGCCCTGGAGCAGCTCGACGCCACGATGGCCGCGACGGCCAGCACCATCGACGAGGCCCACGCCCTGCTCACCCAGGTGCTGCCCGCCCTCAACCGCGAGATCCGCAGCCGCACCAGCGCCGACCACCTGCTCCTGCGGGACGACCTCGACAGCCTGAGCCGGGAGCGCGCGCGCGAGCAGGCCGACCGGGCCCTGCGCGAGGCGGCCGAGGCCGAGGTCCAGCACTACCTGCGCACCGACGAGACCTGAGCTGCCGTGGATGCGCCCCTGCTGCTGCCGCCGGCCCAGGCCGGGCCCTACCTGCGGGCCCTCCGGGCGGCCCTCGACGCCGCGGCCCCCGACCGGGACTGGCCCGACCTGGCCGCGGCCGCGCTGCACCTGCGGCTGCTCGATCCGGCCCTGAGCGGCCCCCTCTTCGCCCCGGCCGAGCTCGATCCCATCTCGGGGCTGCCGGCCCACGCCTGGCTGGAGCGCGCCGCGGCCGCCCGCCGCACCGGGCCCGCCACCCCCGAGGCCGCCGCCCACCTCGACGCCCTGGTCACGCGCGCCGCCGGGCTCGACCCCGCCCGGGAGGCGCGGCTCGCGGCCCGCCAGGCGGTGGCCCGGCTCGCCCCCGGTGCACCCGTGCTGGCGGCCCTCCACAGCGCGGCGGTGCTGGTGCGCGACCGGCGGCCCCTCACCGTGGGGGTGGCGGTCGACCGCCGGCTGCCCACCGTCGGCTGGGTGCGCATGCGGGCCGAGCTGGTGGCGGGCCCCGGCGACCGGCTCGCGGGCATCCGGCGCGACGGAGAGGGGGTCAGGGTCGAGCCGGGGCTCGCCGCGCTGCTCCAGCGCCACGCCACGAGCCCGCTGGCCCCCGCCGCGGCCACCCTCGCGGCGGCGACCGGAGGGCGGGTGCTGCGCCTCTGCCGGGGCACCATCGGCCCCTTCTGGTTTCCGGGGCTCGCCCGCCCGCCCGGCATTCCCGTGCCGGTGGCCGCCACCCTCGTGCTCCACCTCCAGCGGGCCTGCCTGGGCACGGCGCTCTCCGGCCACGTCCACGGGGACAGCCTCCGGCCTGCCGATCCGCCGCCGCCCCCGGGGCTCGGGCTCCACACCGAGCGCCACCTCGTCGCCCACCGCAGCGGTGCCGCGGCGGTGGCCGCCTGGCAGCCCCAGCTCGCCGTGACCGCCTTCGGCTGAGCCCCGGGGCCGGGTCTTCAGGCGCCGCGCGGGGGCGCCGGATCCGGGGAGAGCATGCGGAATGCCGCAGTTACCGGTGGAGAGATTGCGGCGACCCCGAGGGGGGCCGCGGCAGGTGGCCAGATCGGAAGAGC
>CAXQUZ010000361.1:0-4634 GCA_964226865.1 Myxococcota bacterium
CCGCTCGAGGTTGGCGATGCTCACCCGCTCGTCGTCGCCGTGCATGGTGCGCAGGTCGTCCTCGGTGAGCAGGAAGGGGACCATGCCATAGGCCCGCACCCCGAGCTCGCGCAGGTAGATGCTGTCGGTGAAGCCGGGCGACAGCGCCGGTCCCGCCACCACATCGGGCCGGCCCTCGACGCTGCGGGCCGCCAGGGCCAGGTAGAAGGGGTCGTCCCAGGGGCTCACGGCGCCCTGCATCTGGCTGAGGGTCTCGAGGTGGACCCCCTCGACACCGGCGTCGGCGAGGATGCCCTCGATGCGGGCCTTCATCTCGTCCGGGCGGGTCGCGGGCAGCAGCCGGCTGTCGACGTTGGCCCAGACCGTGCTCGGCACCACGTTGGGCTCCTTGGCCCCCGAGAAGCCTGTGATGTTGACCGTGTCGATGAGCACGGCCCGGGTCAGCGGGTTGTCCATGAGCTGGCCCTTGACCAGCAGCCGCACCAGCAGGGGGTGGCGCAGGACGAAGCCCGCGAGGCCCCCCTTGTGGGTGCCGACCGCGTCGAGCAGGGCGTAGACGCTCTCGTCCCAGACCACGTCGATCTTGCGCTGCTCGAGGGCCTCGTAGGCGCGCACCAGCCGCTGGGGAGCCGTGCCGGGCACGGGCGTCGAGCCGTGGCCGGGCTCGCCCTCGGCGACGAGGTGGGCCCAGTAGAAGCCCTTCTCGCCGACGCTGATGGGCATGATGGTCTGGCCCGCGAAGAGGGCGTCCTGGAGGCCGACCCCGCCCTCGTTGACCACGTGGGTGCAGCCGATGTCGTCCCAGTGCTCGACCATGTGGCGGATGCCCTGGTTGTCGACCTCCTCGTCGGCGACGGCGAGGAAGATCACCGGCCGCTGGAGGGGCACCCGCTGGCGGGCGAGCAGGGCCAGGGTCATCGCCTCGACGGCGCCCATGCCCTTCATGTCGAGGGCGCCGCGGCCCCAGACCATGCCGTCGGCGATCTCGCCCGACAGGGGCGGCCGGGCCCAGCGCTCGGCCTCGGCCTCGACCACGTCGATGTGGGAGAGCAGGCAGAGCGGGCCCTCTGGCTCGCTGCCCGGGGGCGGGGGGGCCGTCGCGGGCAGCCGGACCACCAGCGAGCCGCGGCCCGGGGCGAACTCGTAGATGGTGGCGTCGAGGCCCTGGAGCGCGAACCACTCGGCCAGGTAGAGGGCGCCGCGGGTCTCGCGCCCGGGCGGGTTCGTGTCGTCGGACTGGAGGTAGCCAGAGAGCAGGGCGGCGCTCTCGGCACCGACGGCCGCCCAGTCGAGGCCCGCCTCGAAGGGGGCCGGGTCGACCGGCGCAGCGTGGCCCAGGCCGGCAGCTAGGGCCAGGGCGAGGAAGCCGGGATCGGGCACGAATCCTCCAGGATGGCGGCGTGGGCTGGCTATACTCCGCTCCGCCGCCCCCTTCTCGGAACCGCCGGAGCCCCCATGTCGCGCCCCCGCCCCTCTCGACTGCCCCTGTTGCTCCTCGGCGTCGTGCTTCCCGGCTGCAAGAAGCTGGACGAGGCGCCGGCCGCCCTCGACCGCTTGTTTCCGTGGTTCTTCAGGGCGATCGAAGAGGGCACCGACGAGCAGCTCGCCCAGGGCTTCCAGAACCTCCACAAGGCGGGCAAGGTCGCCCAGCTCGAAGAGACCCAGGACGGCCTCATCTCCGACCTGTCAAAGGAAGACCTCGCCGTGGTCGGGCTCGAGGGCAAGAACCCCAAGAAGGCGCCAGGGGTCTACATGATCAACCCCTTCCCCTGCAGCCTCAAGCAGCTCGAGAAGATCATCGCCCACAAGGCCCAGGACGAGCTCTACGAGGACGCCTACGACCGCTACGACCGCAGCTACACCTCCGAGCGGGACGCCTACTTCGACCGGGACGAGACGACCCTGACCTGGGACGTCGACTACACGGCGACCATCCTCGGCAACACCTACGACTCGACCCTCAAGGGCATGCTCCGCTACATCCCCGAGATCGACAGCGAGACGACGCCCTACGGGCCCATGCTGGTGTCGCGGGTCTACATTCCCCGGCCGGCCCGCTTCGACGGCGGCAACACGAGCCTCGATCAGGACTACCAGATCGAGATGTACTACCGGCACCAGGGCCGCATCGTGCACGCCTACGGGCTCTGGCGCGAGGCCGACTTCGGCAGCGGCATCAACAGCGAGTCGGAGTTCGCCCAGAAGACGCTGCTCAAGGAGCTGGCGAAGTGGGACGAGCAGACCGCCGAGAACTGCGCGGCCGGGCGTCCCTGAGCGAAGGCGGGCGCGCCGAGAACGCTCACGGGCGCGGCGTTCTCGGCGGCGCCAGCTCGCTCAGGGCTTCCACGAGACGTGGTTCACGGCGCTCCAGTCCGGGTAGACGGGGCCCTCGCCCCAGACCACCCGGTAGAGCTGGTAGGTGCCCAGCACCCGCTTGACGTAGTGGCGGGTCTCGCGCAGGGGGATGTGCTCGATGTACTCGTCGGTGGGCACGGGGCCGAGGCCCTTGGACCACTTGCCCACGTTGCCCTCGCCGGCGTTGTAGGCGGGCACGGCCATGAACATGTTGCCGTCGAAGTAGCGGCGCAGGTAGTCGAGGTAGTGGCTGCCGATGGTGGTGTTGGTGCGGGGGTCGACCATCGTGCTGTTGGTCACCGTCAGGCCGAGGCGGCCGCCCCAGTGGCGGGCGGTGGCGGGCATGAGCTGGCTGAGGCCCCGGGCGCCGGCCCAGCTCTTGGCGGCGGGGTTGAAGCTCGACTCCTCGCGCACGAGGGCGTGGAATATGCGCACGTCGAGCTCGAGGTCCTTGCCGACGTCCTGGATGAGCTCCCACCAGGTGTTGGGGTAGGCCGTCGTGAGGATGCGGTCGCGGTCTTCGCCGAGGCTCTCGGGAACCCGGTGCAGCAGGTACTTGTGGAGCTTGTCGTGGGCCGAGATGGGGTCGGCCAGGGCCAGAAACTCGGTCTCCCAGGCCACCTCGGCGGGCAGCATGTCGGCCCGGTCCTCGTCGCGGCGCTTGAGCTCGGCCAGGGCCTCCTGGGCGAGGCCGAGGCGGCCGAGAGCGGCGGCCCGCTGGACCTCCGGGGCGCCGAAGTACGCCTCGCGCAGGTGCCACTGGTCGGGGCCGCCGACGGGCGCCGGGCGCGTGACCGCCGCGACCCGCTCCGGGGCCAGCTCGTGCAGCCGCGCGCTGGCGAGCAGGGCGTAGAAGCGGGTGGGCCGCTCGGTCACGAGGGCCGCCCAGAGCTCGATGCCCGCGCGCACGGCGTCGGCGTCGGTGTTCTTGACGGTGGGGGCCTTGACGTCCGGGTAGACCCGCCACCGGGCGGCCCAGTAGCGGGCGCCGTTGTAGTGGACGGGGTCGGCGTTCTCGTCGACCTGCTCGAGCATCTGCTCGGCCCAGCGGATGGCGCCGGCCGGGTCGCCCTGGAGGTAGTGGTTCCAGGCGAGGCGCCAGAAGCCCTCGGCCGCGAGGTCGCCGTCCGGGTAGTCCGTGACCTGGCGCTCCCAGAGGGCCATGGCGCCGGCCGGGTCGCCGGCGATCTGGCGCGCCACGCCGGCCAGGGCGTAGCCGTCGTCCGCCATGGAGTGCTTCGGGAAGAGCTTGGGGATCTTCTCGTAGGCGGCCGCCGCCTCCGACCAGGCCTTCTTGCGCTCGAGGGCCTTGCCCGCCACGTAGAGCATCTTGGGCCCGCGCTCGTCGTCGACCCCCTGGCAGAGCGGGGCCTTCGCCGTGAGCACCTCGGCGGCCTTCGTGATGTTGTTGCGCTTGAAGTGGCTGCGGCCGAAGGCGTACCAGGCCATGCAGGCGTCGGCGTCGGGGGTCACCCAGCGGGCGTACTGGGCGCCCACCAGATCCGTGGCGTCCTGGAAGCGCCAGGCGCCCATGAGCCGGTCGGCCCGGCGGGCCAGCTCGACGTCGCCCGGCTGGTGCTGCTTGCTGGGATAGTGCTGCTTGAGGGCCGCCTCGGCCCGCCGGCCCTCGCTGCTGGTGGGGTACCAGGCGTAGAGGCGCATGAGGTAGGGGTGGGCCGAAGGCGAGCCGAGGCCCCGCTTCTGGGCCAGCGCCCAGAGGGCGATCTGGCTGCCCTCGGCGGGATCCGGACGGTCGGCGAGCAGGGTCCACTCGGCCTCGGCCTCCTTGGTGGCGCCGAGGGCCTGGTGGGCCTGGGCGGCCAGGATGCGGGCCCGGGCGTGGTTGCTGCTGGTGGTCGGGATGCCGTGGAGCAGGGGCAGCGCCTCGACGTGGCGGTCGGCCGCGATGAGCAGCTCGGCGACCGTCAGCTCGCGGTAGTCGGCGGGCGCCGCCTTGGACGCCGCCACCACGTCGACGAGGTGGGCGGCCTCGGCCCCCTTGCCGCGGCGCAGGGCCGTCCACGCGGTCAAGAAGGCGTGCTCGGGGACCTGGTCGCCCTTCATCGCGGTCGTGTCGATCTTGGCCAGCAGCGCCGCCGCCTCGCTGTGCTTGCGCGAGGCGAGGGCCACCCGCAGGGCCTCGTCCATCGGGATGGCCGGCGCCAGCAGCGCGGGGCCGGTCTCGATGAGCACGGGGCCGGGGGGCTCGGGCGGGGGCGGGGGCGCACCGGCGGCCTCGGCGGCCTCGTCGCGCTCGATGTCGTCGAGGGCGGGCGCCT
>CAXQUZ010000362.1:0-4028 GCA_964226865.1 Myxococcota bacterium
TCCCAGGCCAGCACCAGCTCGGCGCCCGCGGCCGACCAGGTGGCCACGGGGGGGCCGCCGCGGGGATCGGCCGGTGCCAGCGCGAAGCCGCGATCGATCAGCAGGCAGGCCAGCTCGCGGGTGAAGCCGGGGGGCAGGCCCTGGCTGGCGGCCCAGCGCGCCCGCATGCCCAGCGCCACCACGAGGGGATCGCTGCGCTCGCCGTGGCCCCCGGCGACCCGGAGCCGCCCGGGCTGGACCCAGGCCTCGGCCCCCTCGGCGCTGCCGGTGCAGCCCGTGCAGCGCATGCGGGTGCGGGCGGGCAGGGTCTGGGCGACCTCGACCCGCACGCCGAGGCGCCGCAGCCGGAAGGCTGGCTGGCCACCGGGGCCCACGGGGCTGAGGGGCGCGGTGGCCGTCCAGGCGGTGTAGGGCGGCGGCCCGAAGTCGGTCTCGGGGGTGGGCACGAGGGCGGGCGCCGCGGCGGGCGGGGCGGCGGGTGCGGGTGCGGGTGCGGGTGCGGGGGGGGGTGCGGGGGCGGGGGCCACCGGCGGTGGCGCGGGGCGCGGCGGGCCGAGCGGGTCGGTCGCCTCGGGCGGCGGTGCGGGGACGGAGCGTCCGGGCATGTCGTCGATGTCGGGGGCCGAGCAGCCCAGCGCCACGAGGGCCAGTGCGACCCCCGCCCGGCGCAGGCCGGCTCCAGGCAGCGGGCGGCGGGGGGCCGGGACGGGGCGGGGCACGGGCGGCTCTCGGTGCGGGGGCGCAGGGCGGTGGATACACCGGCACCCATGACCACGCCATGCTCTGCGCCCGTCGCTCTCCCGCCCCCCCTGCCACCCGGCGCCACCATCGCGGTGGTCTCGCCTTCGGGCAACCCCGACCCGCGCCGCCTCGCGGCGGGCTTCGGCCTCGTCGAGAGCTGGGGCTACCGGCTGCGGCGCATGCCCCACCTCTGCGCCCGCCACCGCTACACGGCCGGCACCGTCGCCGAGCGCCGGGCCGATCTCGTGGCCGCCCTGACGGATCCCGGCGTGGACGCGGTGTGGTTCGCCCGGGGGGGCTACGGCACGGTCCACCTCCTCGATGCCCTGCCCTACGGCGTTCTCGACGGTCGGCCCCTGCTCGGCTTCTCGGACGCGACGGCGCTCTTTGCGGCCTGCTGGGGGCGGGGCGGCCGGCCGGTCCACGCGCCCGTGCTCCACAGCCTCGCCGACCACGTCGACGCCGCCTCGCTCGCGGCCACCCGCCGCTTTCTCCAGGAGGGCGGCCCCGCCGAGCTCCCGGGGCGCCACCTCCGGGGGCCGGCCGTGGCGGTCGAGGGGCCCGTGGTGGGGGGCAACCTCTGCGTGCTGGCCAGCCTCGTGGGCACCCCCTGGGCGCTCGATGCCCGGGGCTGCATCCTCGTGCTCGAAGAGATCAACGAGGCGCCCTACAAGCTCGACCGGCTGCTCACCCAGCTCCTCGCTGCCGGCGCGCTCGACGGGGTGGTGGGCGTGGCCCTCGGCAGCATCACCGGGGCCTGGATGCCACCGCAGGCCGACTGGACCGTCGAGGACGTCGTGCTCGACGTGCTGTCGCCCCTCGCAGACCGGGGCGTGCCCATCGTCGGGGGGCTGCCCGTGGGCCACGGGGCCCAGAACCACCCCTGGGTGCACGGGGCCCGGGGCGTGCTCCACCCGGAGGGCCTCCGTGTCGGGTGATGCCGCCGCCGCGCCCGCCTGGGCCCCGGTCCAGGCGCTGCTCGATGCCGGGGTCGCCCGGCGCCTCTTCTCCGGCGTGTCGGTGGCCGTGTGGTCGCCGACCGGTCCGGTCTTCACGGCGGTCGCGGGCACCACGGCCTTCGTCGGTCGTCCCGTGCCGGTCCAGCCCGACACTCCCTTCGACTGCGCCAGCCTCACCAAGGTGCTCGCGACGGCGCCGCTGGCCCTCCGGCTCCACGCCCAGGGGCGGCTGTTGCTCGACGCGCCCCTGCGCCGGGTGCTGCCCCAGGCGCCGGCCGGGGTGAGCGCCCGCCACTGCCTGCTCCACGTCAGCGGTCTGCCCGCCTGGGACCGGCTCTGGGTCGCCCTCGCGGGCCGGGTCTGGGGCACGGCCGCGACCCGGGCAGCGGCGCTGGCCCACGTCTGTGCGACCCCGCTCGCGGCCCCGCCGGGCACCCGCCACCGCTACTCCGATCTCGGCATGATGCTGCTGGCCGGGGCCATCGAGGCCGCCGGCGGGGACCGCTTCGATCGGCTCTGGGCCCGGGAGGTCGCCCCCCACTGCGGCGCAGATCTCCGCTGGGGCTGGCCCGGCGCGGCCGCCACCGAGCGCTGCCCCGTCCGGGGGCGCCTGCTCGCCGGCGAGGTGCACGACCTGAACTGTGCGGTGCTGGGGGGCATCTCGGGCCACGCGGGCCTCTTCGGCAGCGCCGGAGCCGTCGCCCAGGCGGGCGCGTGGTGGCTCCGGGCCCACGGGGGCCGCGCCGACGAGGGCCTCGACCCCGCCGCGGTGCGGGCCGCCTTCGCGGCGGACGGCCCGGGCTCCCACAAGCTGGGCTGGGACGGCATCAGCCCCGGGGCCAGCGCCGCCGGCCCCCGGTGGCCCCTCGACGGTGTGGGCCACCTCGGCTTCACGGGCTGCTCCCTCTATCTCTCGCCGCAAGATGGCGTGTCAGTGGCCATTCTCAGCAACCGGGTCCATCCCGTTGTCGAGGGAGGCGCCGTGCCGGGCGCGCCGCTGCACCCCCGCTATGCGGCCTTCAAGCAGCTCCGGCGCGACCTCCACGGGGCGGTGCTGGACGCGGTGCGGGGCCAGCCCACGGGGGGCGAGAGTGCAGATGATGGGGGTGTTGTCACGCAAGCTGGGGGCGGGTTCTGCCCACCGGAGGGTGCGGCACGATAGGGGGCCCGGCGTTCGGGCCGCCACCCACCGGGGGCCCGTGGAGGATTCGATGAGTGACGGCACGCGCTGGTTCGAGCAGGCGCCCCCCAGCCCCCAGTCCCGTCCCCGGAAGCAGGGCCCCGTCGAGCAGCTCTGGGTGCGCTGCAAGGCCTGCCGTGAGGTGGTCTACAAGGAGCGCCTCGCCGACAACCTGCAGGTCTGCCCCCTCTGCGGCCACCACTTCGCGCTGGTCGCCCTCGAGCGCATCGCCCTGCTGCTCGACGACGACAGCTTCGAGCGCTTCGACGTGGGCCTGGCCGCCGGCGACCCGCTCTCCTTCGTCGACTCCAAGCCCTACTCCAAGCGCCTCTCCCAGTCCCGGGCCCGCACGGGCGAGGCCGATGCCTACGTCAGCGGCCGGGGCACCATCGACGGCATCGGCGTCCACATCGGCTCCTTCGACTTCCGCTTCATGGGCGGCAGCATGGGCTCCGTGGTCGGCGAGCTCATCACCCGCCAGATCGAGCGGGCGGTCGAGGCCCGCGAGCCCGCCATCATCGTGAGCGCCTCCGGTGGCGCCCGCATGCAGGAGGGGGTGCTCTCGCTCATGCAGATGGCGAAGACCTCGGCGGCCCTGGCGCGGCTCCGGGACGAGGCCAAGATGCCCTACATCTCGGTGCTCACCCACCCCACCACCGGTGGCGTGGCGGCCAGCTTCGCGATGCTCGGCGACGTCATCTACGCCGAGCCCGAGGCCCTGATCGGCTTCGCCGGCCCCCGCGTGGTCGAGCAGACCATCGGCCAGTCGCTGCCCGAGGGCTTCCAGACCAGCGAGTACCTGCTCGAGCACGGCATGGTCGACGCCATCGTGCCCCGCCTCGAGCTGCGCGAGACCATCGCCCGCACCCTGTCGCTGCTCATGGGCCGCGGCGGGCGGGGCCGCCTCACCACCGTCCCGGACGAGGCGTGAGAACCCACGACGTGCTCTCCCGGCTCGCGCGCTTCGGCGTGCGCATGGGGCTGGGCCGCAGCCGCGATCTGCTCCGCACCCTCGGCGACCCCCACCTGGCCCGGCCGGTGGTCCACGTCGCCGGCACCAACGGCAAGGGCAGCGTCGTGCGCATGGTCGGCGCGATGCTGCGGGCCCGGGGCCGGTCGGTGGGCGAGAGATCGGAAGAGCACACGTC
>CAXQUZ010000363.1:0-8085 GCA_964226865.1 Myxococcota bacterium
ACGTCTTAAGACACTCATTCCCTACACGACGCTCTTCCGATCTCTGCTGGCGCGCTGTGCCCCCCTGCTCCAGCACGGCAGCTTCGCGACCCGCCTCACCCTCGACCGCCGCGCGGACGGCCGGGTCGTCGACGCCGTGGTCGCCGACACCGAGCCCCCGCCCCTCGTCGCCTGCCTCCAGGCCGCAGCCCTGCGCTTGCGCCTACCGGCCGGCACCGACGAGCTGCTGACCGTGCAGCTCCACCTCAACGCCCCCGACCTGCCCACCCTGGCCATCTCGGTCGAGGGCTGGCCGGGCCCCCCGAGCGAGGTCCGCAGCCTCTGGGACGACCAGCTGGGCTCGGCCCGGGCCTGCCTGCCGGACGACCAGCGGAGCCAGACCGACGCGGTGGTCATGCGGCTGCGGGTCCGGCGGGGCGACCGGGCGGTGCGCACCGAGACCGTCTCCCACACGGGCCTCTCGGCCGCGAGCCTGCGCTGCATCGAGGCCGCCATCGGCGACCGCCTGCTCGACGCCCCGGCCGGCGCCGACAGCCTGGGTCGGCTGCGCCTCCGCACCCGCGCCCGCTCCAGCCGCCGCAGCACCGCGCCCGCCCCGCGCACGATGCTCGGCTATGCCCTCGCCCTGTCGGCCCGGGTCGACGGCGAGGACCTGGGCCAGACCACCCTCCACGTCCGGCCCGGTGCCGTGCCCGCCATGCGGCTGCGCGCGAGCCCGGTGGTGGCCACGAGCGGCGGCACGGTCGAGGTCGAGCTGCTGCGCGGCCCCGACTTCGTGGGCAAGCTCGCCGAGCGCTACCGCCTGGTCCACGCCGACGGCCGCGCGGTCGACACCAAGCGGGCCCCCGACAGCCGCACCCTGCGCTTCGTCCTGCCCGACGATGCCGCGGGCTGGTGGACCGTCCAGGCCCACGGGGCCACGGCCCGGGTCTTCGTGCCCGGCAGTGACCTGCTGGACGTGCGCCTCACGGCCGACCGCCCGGCCTATGCCCCGGGAGACGAGGCCACCCTCACGGTGCGCACCACCCGGGACGGCAAGGGGCTGCCGGCGGCCGTGGGCCTCATCGGGGTGGACGAGACCATGGGCCAGATCGCGACCCTGCCCGGACCCGACGCCCTCGCGGCCCTGCGGCCCACGGTCCAGAGCGCCGGGGCGGCCTTCGGGGCCCTCGAGGCAGCGGCCCTGGGCCGGGGGCTGATTCGCGGCGAGAATGCCCGCGAGGCGGTCATCTTGAAGGTCACGGGGGTGCCCTCTCCCGCCAGCCTGGACCGCCCCGTCACCGCGGTCGGCCGGGCCCCCTTCGATCCCGAGGGGCTGCTCGTGGGCCGCTTCTACCGGGTGCTCGCGCGCCACCAGGCCGACGTGCGGGCCTGGGAGCGCAGCGCCCCGCCGGCCGAGCAGCTCACCCCGGCCCGCAACGCGGCCTTCTGGTCCGCGGCCCTCGCCGCTGTCGAGGCGGACGGCGACCCGGTCACCGACGCCTTCGACCGCCGGCTGCGGCTGCACCGGCTGCCCGGCGACCTGCTCGACCTGACCGACCCCCGGGCGGTGGCCACCGACGGCACGCGGCTGCCCGAAGACATCGAGAACTGGACCGCTTGGGTCTTCGAGGAGAAGCCATGATGGAGTCCGCTGCCCGCCCCGCCGGCCCGCCCCGGCGCCCCCGGCGGCTCTGCGCCCTGCTCCTCGTGCCGCTGCTCTCGGCGCCGGCGCTGGGAACCGGCTGTGCCCGCTCGGCCGACGAGGCCGGCTTCGCCGAGCAGACCGTCGCGACCAAGGCAATGGAGGCGCCCGCCATGGAGGAGGCCGAAGAAGAGCCGGTCGAGCGCCGGCGCAGCACGAGCCCCAAGCGCCGCCCGGCGGCCAACGTGGGCGGCGCGCCGGCGGCCCCGATGCCCGGCGCCTCCGCGGTGGAGGGCGACGCCTACGGCGCGATGGACGACGAGGCCGCCCCGGCCAAGGGCGGCGGCGGCGGCGGCGAGGCCCCCCAGACCCGGGCCTGGTTCCCCGAGACCTTCCTCTTCGCGCCGCGGGTGGTGACCGACGCCGACGGCCGGGCCACCGTCAGCGCCCGCATTCCCGACCGGCTCACGACCTGGCGGGTGCTCGGCCTGGCCCACAGCCGGGACGGCGCCCTCGGCGGCGCGGTCGTGGGGCTGCCCGGCCGGCTGCCGGTCTATGTCGACCCGGTGCTGCCCCCCTTCCTCCGGACGGGCGACACGGTGGCCCTGCCCATCCAGGCGATCAACACCACCGACACCCCACGCACGGCCGCCCTCGCCCTCAGCGCCGAGGGGGCCACCCTCTCCGGGGGCCGCGACCAGCTCCGGCTGCCGGCCGGCGGCGGTGCGCTCGTGACCGCCTCGCTGCACGCCCCGCGCCCGGGCACGGCCACCCTGCGCGCCCAGCTCCGGGCGGCGGCGCCGGGCACCGAAGAGGCCCGGGACGAGGTCCTGCGCGAGCTGCCCGTCGAGGCCATCGGCCGGCTGGTCCGCCACGAGCGCGCCGGCACCCTCGGGGCCCCCCGCAGCGTCTCGCTGGCCGCCCCCGGGGGGCCCGGCGCCACGGATCCGCGGGTCCAGCTGGTCATCGTGCCCGGCGCCCTCGCCGTTCTCGAGGACGAGCTGCTGGCCAGCGCCGGCCGGGTGGGCACCGCGCCCGCCGACGCGGCCCACGCCCTGCGCCTCGCCGCCGACGGCCCGGCCGGGCTGGCCACCCTCGGGGCCCCGGTGGCCGACACGGGGGACGATCCCGAGGCCCGGGCCCGGGCCACCGCCGTGCGCAGCCTCCGCATCCTCGCCACCCAGGAGGCCCTGCACCACAGCCGCCACGCCGGCCTCGACACGGCCCTGCTGCTCGGCCCCGCCGCCGCCCGCCACGACGGGGACGCGCTGCTGACCGGCCTCGCCGACCGCATGCTCTCGACCCTCGCCGACCAGCAGCGCCCCGACGGCACCTTCGGCGGCAGCACCGACGGCAGCTGGACCCTCCAGCGGGTCGTCGCCGCCACGGCCGCCGGGGCCGCCGCCGCCCGCCAGATCGCCGCAGCACCGGCCGCCCCCGCCGTGGCCGAGGCCCGCCAGCGCAGCGCCCAGCGCATCCAGCTCCGGGCGTCCGGGGCCCTCGAGCGCCACGCCGCCCGCATCGAAGATCCCTACACGGCGTCCCTGGCCCTGCTCTCGGGCTGCCTCGACGAAGAGAGCGCCGCGCCCCTGCGGGCCCTCGTGGCCGCCGCCGCGGTCGCGGATCCCCAGGGCGGCGCCCGCCTCGCGGCCCCCTCCGGCGTCCAGGCCGCCGACGGCCACCGCCCCACCAGCCTCGAGCTCACGGCCCTCGCAGCGCTGGCCCTGGCCACCGCCCCGACGCCCCCCGACCTCGTCTCCGACCTCAGCGCCACCGTGCTCGCCCACTGGCGCCCCGGCCGGGGCTGGGGCCAGGGCCGGGCCGATCTGGTGGCCCTCCAGGTGGTCACGGGGCTGCTCGGCGAGCGGCCTCCCGAGCGGGTGCAGATCACGCTGAACAACGGCGACGACGTCATCTTCGACGAGACCCTCGACGCGGCCGACCTGCGCTCGGTCCAGGTCTGGGCCCAGTCCCTGCCCGCCGGGGCCGGCGACGCCTTCACCCTCGCGGCCACCCCGGCCCTGCCCGGGCTGGGCTTCACGGTCGAGCGCAGCGCCCGGGATCCCTGGACGGATCCGCCGACCACGCCGGGCCTCGAGCTCGTCCAGCGGGCCCCCACCGACGCCCGGGTGGGGCAGCAGAGCGAGCTGCAGCTGACGGTGGGCACGACCGCCCGCCAGCGGGTCTCGATCACGGTCCAGCTGCCCGCCGGGGTCCAGGTCGACGCCGACGCCCTGCGCCAGCGCGAGGGCGCCGTGCTCCAGAGCTGGGAGGCCGACGACCGCCAGCTGCGTCTCGAGCTCACCGCGGGCGCGACGGGGGTGGCCGAGCTGGCCGTGCCCGTCGTGCCCACCCTCGCCGGCAGCCTCTCGAGCGGCGCGACGGTGCTCGAGACCCGCGACGGCGGCCGGCCGGTCGAGACCGTGCTCGCGCCCGAGCGCTGGACCATCCGGGGCTGAGGCAGAGGCGGCCCCCCCACGGGCGCGGGGCCCCACGCCGCCGGGGCTCAGGGCGGCCCGCCCTGGGCGATCCAGCCGAGCACGAGGGCCGTGTCGGCGTCGCTGAGCGGCGGCAGGCCCAGGGGCATGCCCGGCTGGTCCGGGCGCGCCAGCTCTGCCGGGGCCTGCCCGGGGGCCACCACGTCCCGGGCCGCCTCGACCCGGCGCCGGGCGAGGGCCGCCGGGATGCGATCCATCGCCGCCCGCACCCCCTCCCGGGTCTGCAGCTCGATGCCGGTCGCGGCCCAGCCGAAGCCGCCCGCGTTGCCCGGCCCCGCCCGGCCCGCGTTCTGGTCCGGGTCCATGTGGCAGTGCACACAGATGCGGCCGAAGACCCGTGCCTCGACCTCCGCCCAGGCCACGGGCCGGGTGACCGGCGGCGGCAGGGCGGCCGCCAGCGCCGGGGCGGGCGGCGCCGCGGCATCGGCGAGCAGCAGGTGATCGCGCACCGCCAGGGCCGCGTCGGGGGCCAGCGCGGGACGGGGCATGCGGGCCGTGGGCGAGAAGCGCTGGGGATCCTGGATCCAGGCGAGCAGCGTGTCGGGATCCATCCGGTCGCGGGCGTGGATCAGATCCGGCGCCGCGGGCAGCTCGGCGACCGGATCCAGGCGCCCGAAGGCGTGGCAGCCCGCGCAGTGGGCCCCGTAGACCGCCGCGCCGGCGGCCGCCCGGTCCGGCGACGGGGGCGGCGCCGGAGCGACCGGGGGCGCCTGGTCCGTCAGCCACCGGGCGATGGCCCCGCGCTGGTCGGCCGAGAGGGCCAGCCGGGGCATGCCCTCGTCCATGCCGGGGCGCAGGTCGTGGGGGTCGCCGAGCCAGGCCGCCCGGGCCCCGGCATCGAGGCGGCTGGCGGCCTGGAGATCGGGCACGGCGAGGTAGCTCTGGACCGAGGCGACGTAGCGGTCCCACAGCGGGAAGACCTCGCGGGCGGCCGCCGAGCGGGCGGGATCGGCCGCCGTGTCGCGCACGAAGGCGTGGCAGTCGGCACAGCTCTGGTCGACGGCCACCGGCGCCAGGGCGGGGTGGGCGTGGCAGCGCACACAGTCACCGGCGGCGAGGGCAGCCGCGGCAGCGGGGGGCGGAGCGGCGGCGGGGGACCCCGCCTGGTCGGCCGGCGCCGCCAGCCCCAGCGCGCTCCCGAGCAGAAGAGCCAGCACGGCTCAGCCCCGGGGCAGGGCGCCGTCGGCCACGCCGTCTTCGCCAGGGCCGGGGACCGGCACGGGGGCCGGCCCGGGCAGCCAGCCCACAGGGAGCCCGGAGAGCGCCGGGTCCACGGCGACCACCCCCCGGGCGAGGGCCGCGTCGAGGGGCGGCAGCACGGGCCGCACCCGCACCTGCTGGACCTGGACGATGAGCGCGCTGAGCTGCGCTTGCTTGACGCTGAGGGCGACGCTCATGCCGCAGGCGGCAGCCGAGCGGGGGACAGCGGCGAGGGCGCAGAGGGCGAGCAGGGAGAGGACGAGGCGCATGGGGGCTCCGGGCAGCGGTGGCCAGCGGCAGGCTGGCCCCCCTTGCGACCGCGGCGCGCACCAGCAGTTCCCGCCCGGGCGAGAGTTTCGGCCCGCGGCGGACAGCCGATGTCCGGGGGGCTGGCCCCGCTCCGCGCCCTCGGCTACCGGCCGCTCCCCACCCGGAGTGCCCGTGCCCACCGTCGTCGAGGTCCTCAAGAAGACCGAGGCCTTCCTGGCCGCCAAGGGCGTGCCCCAGCCCCGGCGCGAGGCCGAGCTGCTGCTGGGCCACGCCATGGGCCTGGAGCGCGTCCAGGTCTACCTCCAGTTCGACAAGCCCCTGGGCGAGGACGAGCTGGCCCGCATCCGGCCCATGGTGGCCCGGCGGGCCCGGCGCGAGCCCCTCCACTGGATCCTGGGCTCGGTCGGCTTCCACGAGCACGACCACATGCTCGTCCAGGAGGGCGTGCTCGTCCCCCGGCCCGACACCGAGACCCTCGTCGAGCAGGCCCTGGCCCGCATCCCCGCGGGCGACGGCCCCCCCGTCTACGTGGCCGACATCGGCTGCGGCACCGGCGCCGTGGGCCTGAGCATCGCCGCCGCCCGCCCGCGGGTGCGCCTCTACGCCGTCGACCTGAGCCCGGCCGCGCTGGCCAACACCAAGGCCAACGTGGCCGCCCTGGGCCTCGAGGGGCGGGTGGGGGTGCTCCAGGGTGACCTGCTGGCGCCCATTCCCGCGGGACGCCCCATCGACATGGTCGTGAGCAACCCGCCCTACATCGCCACCGCCGTGCTCGACGGCCTCGAGCCCGAGGTGCGCGACCACGAGCCCCGCCTCGCCCTCGACGGCGGCGCCGACGGCCTCGACGTCTACCGGCGCCTCATCCCCGCCGCGGCCGCCCGGGCCCGCAGCGACGTCCTCGTCGAGATCGGCCACGACCAGGGAGAGGCGGTGGCCGCGCTCTTCCGTGCGGCGGGCCTCCACGAGGTCGCCGTCACCCCCGACCTGGGCCGCCGCGACCGGGTGGTCAGCGGCCGGGTGGCGGGCTGAGCGGGACGGGCCGGCTCAGACCGTGCCCCACTTGCCCAGCCCGACCTGGGGCAGCCGCTTGAGCACCTGGGCCTTGATGATCTCGCTGAGCACGGTGGCCCCGCCGAACATCTCGTAGAGCTCTTCGCGCCCCTCGGACTTCGAGAGCTTCCGCCGGATGAGGTCCGGGCGCAGGTAGAACTTCATGTAGGCCTTCGTCCGGTAGGCCCGGAGCTGCTCGGCCGAGAAGGTCTCGGTCTCGAGCTGGGGGATGACCCCGCCGCCGTCGATGGTGTACTGCTTCCAGAAGTCGCCGTCGACGTAGCCCCGCTCCTGGGCGATGCGGTACAGGTCGGTCGCCGGCAGGGCCGTGGCCACCGAGAAGCTGGCCCAGTCGAGGCCGAGCCCGGCGGCGAACTTGATCATGTCTTCGACGTCGTCGGGCACGGCATCGTAGTAGCCGACCATGAAGTAGCCGCGGGTGTCGACGCCCTCCTCGCGGCAGATGCGGAAGGCCCGCTCGGTCTGCTCGCGGGTGATCTGCTTGTTCATGATCTTGAGGACCCGGTCGGTGCCGGCCTCCACGCCCATGTGGATGCTGCGGAGGCCGGCCTTCTTGAGGGCCCGGACCACCTCGCGGTCGACCGTGTCGACCCGGGCGCGGATGTTGAACTTGACCTTCAGGCCGCGCCGCTGGACCTCCTCGGCGAACTTGCGCATGCGCTTCTTGCCGATGGTGAAGGTCTCGTCGAAGAAGACGATCTCGCGGACCCCGTAGGTCTTCTCCAGGTACTCCATCTCGTCGACCACCAGCTCGACGGCCCGGAAGCGCAGCTTCTCGGAGTAGACCTGGGAGCAGTAGCCGCAGTGCCAGGGGCAGCCGCGGGTGGTGACCATGGTGGCGAAGGGCTTGAGCAGGGTCAGGCAGTGGTAGTCGGGCACCGGGATGAGGTCCCAGGCCGTCATGGGGTAGCGGTTGATGTCGCGGGGCAGCGGCCGGGGCGGGTTCTGGTGGATGGTGCCGTCCGAGCTCCGCACCACCGTGCCCAGCAGGTTCTTCATGTCGTCGACCGAGGAGCCCTGCTCGACCGCCTCACAGATCTCGAGGAAGGTCTCTTCGCCGTCGCCCACCACCGCGATGTCGAAGCAGTCCCAGGTCAGGGACTCCTTGGCGTAGATGCTCATGTGGGGGCCGCCGACGACGATGACGGCGTTGGGCGCGGCCTCGCGGGCCATCATGGCGATCTCGATGACCGCGGGCCAGCCGAGGGTCTTCGAGGTCAGCGCGATGATGTCGGGGGCGAAGGCCCGCACCCGGGGGGCCGCGTCCTTCGGGTAGATGTTCTCGACGTGGAGGTCGATGAGGTCGACGCTGTAGCCGTTCTGGCGGATCCAGGCGGCGATGCCCCCGAGGGCGAGGCTCGGGAAGATGCCCAGCTTCTCGGCCGCCTTCTTCGAGAGGGGCTGCTGGTCGGCGGCCTCGTG
>CAXQUZ010000364.1:0-10637 GCA_964226865.1 Myxococcota bacterium
GACGCCGACGGCGACGGCCAGGACGAGCTGCTCGTCGGCGCGCCCGACCACGACGGGGGCAGCGGGGCCATCAGCCTCGTGACCGGCCTCGGTCCGGGCGCCCTGCTCCTCGCCACCGACGCCCGCATGACCTGGACGGGACGCTCGGCCGAGCAACACCTCGGCACCACCCTCGCCTTCGCGCCCCGGCTCGGCGAAGACGGGCGCGGGCGGGTGCTGGCGGGGGCCCCCGGCGACGACGCGGGCGGCACGGACGCCGGCCGGATCTGGATCTTCTCCCTGTACCAGTAGGCCGCCGCCCCCTGGCGCCGAGGGCCATGCACCGCCTCCTCGACACCCGCCGCCGCATCGAGACGCCCGAGGGGGTGTTCCTCGAGCTGTCGGTCGCCGGCCCGGTGGCCCGGGGCTGGGCCTGGGGGGTCGACCTGCTGGCGCGCGGGGTGCTCCACACCACCATCGGCACCGTGCTGCTCTCGCTCGGCGACGCCGGCCAGGGGCTCTTTCTCGTGGCGGCCTTCCTGGTGGAGTGGGGCTACCCCGTGGTCTTCGAGCTGTGGATGGACGGCGCCACCCCGGGCAAGCGACTCATGGGCCTCCAGGTCGTGCACGCCGACGGCTCGCCGGTGGGCTGGACGGCCTCGGTGCTGCGCAACCTGCTGCGGGTGGCCGACTTCCTGCCCTTCGCCTTCCTCGCGGGCCTCGTGTCGATGCTCATCGACACCGACTTCAGGCGCATCGGCGACCTCGTGGCCGGCACGGTCGTCGTCCACACCGGCCCCCGGGGCCACCGGGCCCCCGCCGTGCCCGCGGCCCCCAGCCCGCCCCCCGTGCCCCTCGAGCTGGCCGAGCAGCGCGCCATCATCGAGTTCTCGGAGCGGGCGGGCGGCTGGACAGAAGAGCGGGTGGACGAGCTCGCCGAGCTGCTCACCCCCGTCGTCGGCGGGCCCCCCCGGGCCGCCACCCAGCGCCTGCACGGTGTCGCCCGGTGGCTGCTGGGAGAGCGCGCATGAGCCAGGAGCGCTTCCAGCGACGCCACGGCGAGCTCTGGGACAGCCTCGAGGCGGCCCTCGACCGAGACCTGCCCACCCTCCAGCGCAGCGAGGCCGACGCCCTGCCGGCCCAGTACCGCCGCCTCTGCCAGCACCTCGCCCTCGCCCGCCACCGGCGCTACAGCCCGGCCCTCGTCGACCGCCTCAACCGGCTGGCCGCCAAGGGCCACACCCACCTCTACGCCCACCGGGTGGTCTCGGCGCGCGAGCTGCTGGCCCGCCTCGTCGCCGACTTCCCCCGCACCGTCCGGCGCGAGTGGCGGGTGGTGCTCGCCGCCCACCTGCTCTTCTACGGGGGCTTCGGCGGCATGATGGCCGCCGTGCTCTGGGATCCGGCCCTGGTCCACGCCGCGCTCGAGCCCGCCTTCGTGGCCGAGCTCGAGACCATGTACGACCCGGCCGGCGACCACTTCCTCCGCGAGCGGGCCAGCGACTCCGACCTGATGATGTTTGGCTTCTACATCTACAACAACATCGGCATCGCGCTGCGCACCTTCGCCTCGGGGGCCCTCGTGGGGCTCGGGGCCATCTTCTTCGTCGGCTACAACGGCATCGTGCTCGGCGCCGCCGCGGGCCACCTCACGGGCGTGGGCTTCGGCGAGACCTTCTGGAGCTTCGTCTGCACCCACGGCGCCTTCGAGCTGACGGCCATCGTGCTGTCAGGGGCGGCGGGCATGAAGCTCGGCTTCACCCTCCTCGCGCCTGGCCGCCGCAGCCGCGCGCGCGCCCTCTCCGACGAGGCCCGGGCCCTGATGCCGATGGTCTGGGGCTTCGCGGCCATGCTCGTCGCCGCCGCCTTTGTCGAGGCCTTCTGGTCGAGCTCGGTGCTGCTGCCCCGCCCGGCCAAGTACGGCGCCGCGGCCCTCTGCTGGACGGCCACCTACGCCTACCTGCTCTTCGCCGGGAGGCCCCGTGCAGCTTGACCGCCTCGAGGCCGTGCTCCGGCCCCGCAGCAGCCACGAGGCCATCGACCTCGGCTTCGCCATGGTCCGGCGGTGGGCCCGGCCGGTCTGGGGCGCGTGGTTCACCACCGTGATCCCCGTCTGGATCGTCATCCTCGCCGCGACCTGGTCGGTGCCCTGGGTGGGGCTGCTGCTCATCTGGTGGCTCAAGCCGGCCTGGGAGCGGGTGCCCCTGCACGTGCTCAGCCGGGCCCTCTTCGGCGCCACCCCCGACCGCCGGGCGCTGCTGCGGGCGCTGCCCGGGCTGTGGCTGCGGCGCATGCTCGGGCCGCTGACCCTCTACCGGCTCTCGCCCACCCGGGTCTTCTCGGCGCCCATCTCCCAGCTCGAGGGGCTCAGCGGCCAGCCCGCCCTGGCCCGCCGGCGGGTGCTGGTGCGCGGCGACGACGGCACGGCCGCCCTCAGCCTCATGCTCGCGGGTCTCTGCATCGAGACCACCGTCGCTGTGGGGCTGCTCGGCATGGTCCTCGCGATGCTGCCCGACAGCCCCAGCACCGGCCTCGAGGTGCTCGCCACCGCCTGGGTGGACGGCACGGCCCCGGCCTGGCTCGTGCCCCTGCCGGCCCTGAGCTGGCTGGCCGCCCTGACGGTGGTCGAGCCCTTCGTCGTGGCCGGCGGCTTCGCCCTCTACCTCAACCGGCGCACGGCCCTCGAGGGCTGGGACGTCGAGCTGTCCTTCCGCCGCATCGCCGAGCGCGTCGCCCCCGCCGCCCGCCAGCTCGCCGGCCTCGTGCTGGGCGCGGTGCTGCTCGCCCTGCCCGGGGCCGCCCGGGCTGCCGACGGGGATCCCGCGCTCGACACCGTCGACGCCACCGTCGCCGAGGTGCTCGCCGGCGACGACTTCGGGGGCACGGCCACCACCGAGACCTGGGCCCTGCGGGACTGGGCCGACCTCGACCTGGGCTGGGACTGGGGCCCGAGCGAGGGCCCCCAGCTCGACCTCCCGGGGGTGGGCTCGGCCATCGAGCTGCTGCTCTGGACGGCGGTGGGCCTCGGCCTCGTGGGGCTGATCGTGCTGCTCTGGCGCCAGTTCCAGGACCGCAGCGCCCGCCCCGCGCCGCCGCCCCGGGCCCGCCCGAGGCTCGGCGCGGCCCGCCCGGCCCCCCTGCCGCTCGCCCTGCCCGACGACCCGGCGGCGACCGCCCGCACCCTCTGGGCCCGGGGCCAGACCACCGAGGCCCTCGGGGTGCTCTACGCGAGCGCGGTCGAGCGGCTCATCCGGCTGCACGGCACCGACATCGACCCGGCCGCCACCGAGGGCGAGGTGCTGCGGCGGGTGCGGGCCAGCGCGCTCGACCCGGCGCGCGTCGCCCACTTCCGCGCCCTCACCGTCGCCTGGCAGTCGGCAGCCTATGCCCACCGTGCGCCCCAAGATGCCGACTTCGAGGCCATTCTCAAGGGGTGGGCGCTGCTCGACAGCCCCCCGCGGGAGGCCGCATGAGCGGCGCCACGGACCGGAGCGCCCTGTCGTCCTGGGGCCTCGTGCTCGGGGTGCTGGTCGCCGCGGTCGCGACCTTCTTCGCCCTCTTCGAGCGGGTCGAGGAAGAGACGACCGCGCCCATGAGTAGCCTCGCCCGGGCCAACCCCCAGCTGGCCTTCGCCCGCTCGCTCACCGCGCTCGGGCTGCCCGCCACCGCCCGCTACGGCCTCGGCACCCTGCCCCCGCCGTCGACGACCATCGTGGTCTTCGAGCAGCGGGCCCGCGCCCGGGCGCCGATGGTGGAGCGGCTCGCGGACTGGGTCGAGACGGGCGGCCACCTCGTCGTCGTGGCGGCTGCCCCTGACGAGCCCCTCGCCCTGGCCGCCCTCGAGGCCCTGGTGCCGGCCGACCCCGAACCGGTCCCGGAGGCGCCCGACCCGGCCCCGGACTGTGGCGCCGGGCTCCCGGCGGACGACTGCTCCGTCCCCTCCGCCTCGCCCGCGCCCGCGCCGCCCCTCGAGGCGCCCGCCGCCGACACCGGCGCCCCCCGTCCCGAGACGGGCGGCTGGGCGCCCGATCCTGCGCCCCCCGTTCCCCTCGACGATCCCCTGCTGCTCGCCTTCGGCTGGCAGGCCTGGTCCGCTGGCGGCCCGGGGCCCCGCCTCCGCCACCGCTTCCCTCCCGACCAGCTCGCCCCCCTCTCCGGCCAGGATGCGCTGGTCGCACGCCTGCCCCTCGGGATCAGCCTCAGCGGCGCCCCCAGCGCCGAGCGCAGCGCCGTCCCCCTGCCGCCCGACGGCACGCGCCCCCCCCTGCCCGCGGCGACCGTGCCCGTGCTCCACACCGCCTGGGGTGCGGGCCAGGTCACGGCCATCACGGCCCTCGACTTCCTCGAGAACACCCAGCTCGACGACCAAGGCATGGCCGCGGGCTGGCGCTTGCTCCACCCCCCGGGACGCGCGCCCTCCGCGGCCCTGCTCGTGCTGCGGGGAGAGAGCCCCAGCCTCGCCACCCTGCTCTGGACCCACGCCTGGACGGCCGTGATCTCGGCCGCGGTGCTGATCATCGCGCTGCTCTGGATGGGGGCCGGCGCCTTCGGCCCGCCCCTGCGCAGCCCGCCCCCCGTGCGCCGCAGCCTCCGCGAACACATCGAGGCCGTCGGGGTCTGGCACTGGCGCCACGGCCACCACGACCTGCTGCTCGCCGAGCTGCGCCGCAGCGCCCGGGCCCGCCTCGCCGCCCGCAGCACGGCCCTGGCCAGCGCCCGGGCCGACGACCACGCCCGCCTCGCCGCCGCCCTCACCGGGCTGCCCGCCGCCGACATCGAAGAGGCCCTCGCCGAGGGCCAGCGCGTGGCCACCCGCCGCGACCTCATCCGCATCGTCTCGACCCTGCGCGCCCTGGCCCTCGGCCCGGCAGCCGCGCCCCGGAGTGCCCCGTGACCGCCCTGTCCCTGCCCGAGGCCACCCGCCTCGCCGACGCCATCCGCAGCGAGATCCACCGGGCCGTACTGGGCCAAGACGACGTCGTCGACCATGTTCTCGCGGCATTTCTCGCCGGGGGTCACGTGCTGCTGGAGGGGGTCCCGGGCCTCGGCAAGACCCTGCTCGTGCTCGCCATGGCCCGCTCCATCGGCGGCACCTTCTCCCGGGTCCAGTTCACGCCCGACCTCATGCCGAGCGACGTGACCGGCCACGCCATGATCGACCAGAACACCGGCGGCTTCCGCATCCGGAAGGGGCCCGTCTTCGCGAACCTGCTGCTTGCCGACGAGGTCAACCGCGCGCCGGCGAAGACCCAGGCGGCCCTGCTCGAGGTCATGCAGGAGGGCCAGGTCACCATCGAGGGCGAGGCCTTCGCCCTGCCGCCCCCCTTCATGACCCTGGCCACCCAGAACCCCATCGAGCAGGAGGGCACCTACCCCCTGCCCGAGGCCCAGCTCGACCGCTTCCTGCTCAAGGTGCGCATGGAGTACCCGCCCCAGGCCGTCGAGGTGGACGTGGTCAAGGCGGTCATCGGCGGCGGGGTGGGCAACCGCCTCGACGTCGACCAGGTCACCCAGGTGGTCGACGTGGACGGCGCCCGGGCCCTGCAGCAGGCCACGGCGGCGGTGACCGTGGACGACCGGGTCGTCGACTACGCCGTGCGCATCGTGCGGGCCACCCGCGGCCGCCAGGGCCTCGCCATCGGCGCCGGTCCCCGGGGGGCCATCTCGCTGGTGCGCGTGGGCCGCGCGATGGCGCTGCTCGAGGGCCGCGACTTCGTCACCCCCGACGACATCAAGCGCGCCAGCCTGCCCGCCCTGCGCCACCGGGTCGCCGTCGCACCCGAGCTCGAGATCGAGGGCCTCCACTGCGACGACGCCCTGCGCGGCGTGGTCGAGAGCGTCGAGGCGCCCCGGACGTGACCCCCACCCGCCGACTGGCCGGGCTGCTGGGGCTGTGGCTGGGCCTGGGCCTCGCGGCCGCCTTCGCGCCGCTGCTCACCGGGCTCTGGACGGGCACGGGGCTGGCCCTCGCCCTCGTCGTGCTCGCCGACGCCGTGCTCCTCGCCCGCACCCCCACCCCCGCGCTCATCCGGCGGGTGCCCGCGGCCCTCTCCCACGGCGAGTGGCACGACGCCACCCTCCACCTCGACAACCTGGGCGGCCGGCGCCTGGCGGTCGAGGTCTTCGACGGCACCCCCGAGTCGATCACCGTCGCGGGCCAGCCCGCCACCCTCGAGCTGCCCGCCCGGGGCTGGGGCGAGGTCGACTACCGGCTGCGGCCCGAGGTGCGGGGCGACCTCCACATCCTGCCGGCCTGGCTGCGCTTTGCCGGCCCGCTCGGGCTCCTGCGCCAGGTGCGCAGCCCCGGCCTGCCCCACCCGCTGCGGGTCTTCCCCAACCACAAGGCCGTCGCCCGCTACGCCCTGGCCGCCCTCGACAACCGCACGGGCAGCCTCGGCATCCACCTCCAGCGGCGCCGGGGCGAGGGCATCGAGTTCCACCAGCTCCGCGAGTACCGAGACGGCGACAGCCTGCGCCAGATCGACTGGAAGGCCGTGTCGCGGCGCAACCAGCTCATCAGCCGAGAGTACCGCGAAGAGCAGGACCAGCAGGTCATCTTCCTGCTCGACTGCGGCCGGCGCCTGCGCACCCGCGACGGCCTCCACAGCCACTTCGACCACGTGCTCAACGCGGCCCTGCTGCTCTCCTACGTGGCCCTGCGCCAGGGCGATGCCGTCGGGCTGATGACCTTCTCCGGCCACGACCGCTGGATGCCGCCGCGCAAGGGCCGCCAGGTCATGCCCAGCATCCTCGGCCAGGTCTACGATCTCGACGCCACCGAGGCTCCGAGCGACTACGCCGAGGCCGCCGCCCGCCTCGCCACGCGCCAGCGCCGGCGGGCCCTCGTGGTGCTGCTGACGAACCTGCGCGACGACGACAGCGGCGACCTCCAGGCCGCCCTGGCACCGCTGCGCAAGCGCCACCTCGTGCTGCTGGCGAGCCTGCGCGAGACCGCTCTGACCGCGGCCCTGGCCGCCCCTGTCGACGACTTCGGCGACGCCCTGCGGCTGGCCTCGGCCCACACCCTGCTCGGCGAGCGGCGGCGGGCCCACGAGAGCGTGCGCGGCCGCGGGGTCCACACCCTCGACACCACCCCCGCCCAGCTGCCCATCGCCCTGGTCAACCGCTACCTCGAGATCAAGCGCGCCGGGCTGCTCTGATGCGGCTGCGGCTGGCCCACGGGGTGCTCGGCATCCTGCTCACCGGCGCGGTGGTGCTGGCGATGGGGCTCCAGCTCGCCTGGGCCCGCCTCAACCGGCTCGCCCCCGAGGCCCGCGCGGTCGCCCTGGCCGCCCACGACCGCCACGGCGACGGCCGCGCCACGCTGCTGGTCATCGACCTGACCCGCCCCAGCTTCGTGCGCCGGGGCCACCTGCTCCACGTCGAAGATGGCGTGTTGGAGAGCTTTCTCGTTGCCCACGGCCAAGACTCCGGCTGGGCCCGGGTGACCCAGGTGGGCGACGCGCTCCACAGCCGCCTGTCGAGCAAGGGCACCCACCGCGCCGGCCCCCCACGGGACGGGCCCCAGGGCCCCGAGCTGCCGCTGGAGGGGCTGGATCCCCTCGACAACGGCAACGCCGCGGCCCGGGGGCTGGCCCTGCACGGGGACGCCAAGGTCCGGTGGGACACGCTCTGGGCCGAGGGCGGCCGGCTCGTGCGCAGCACCGGCGCGCCCCTCGTGCCACACGAGGTGATGCCGCTGCTCATCGACCACCTCGCCGACGGTGGCCTCGTCGTCGTGCACTGGGAGCCCCACCAGGGCGGCGGCGCAGCGCCCTGAGGCCGGCCCCCTCAGCGCGGGAAGGGCGCACCCGGGTCGGCCGACACCACCGCCGCGGCGGGCACCCAGCCCTTGCGCTCGTCGGGAAGCGCGATGAGCACGCTGTCTCCGGCGCTCTCGACCAGGGCCGCCTCGGCGCCGGCGTGGAGGGCGAAGAGGGCCACCCCCTCCGGGCCGAGGGCGCTGCGGGCACGGACCTCGTCGGCCCGCACGACCACCCCGGCGTCGTCGCGCACGGTCGCCCAGGTCGAGAGCAGCATCAGCGCACAGAGCAGGGCCCCCGCCCAGGTCTCGAGGCCCACCCGGCGCCCCGTGCCGCCCTGTCGCCGGCGCAGGGCCCGGCCGAGCAGCCCGCCGAGGGCCAGGGTGGCGCCGAGGCTGGCCAGCAGTCCGCCGTCCCGGGGCGAGAGGAAGGCCATCCAGAAGAAGGCCCCGGGCGCGAGGGGCGGCGCCGCCAGCCGGTCCTCTCGCTCGCGGCGCACCCGGTCGACGTTGGCCGCGATGTCGCCGTCGCGCGGGGCGAGCCGCAGGCCCCGCCGCCAAGCCGCCAGGGCCCCGCCCCGGTCGCCCATGCGGTAGAGCGCGTTGCCGAGCCCGTGGTAGACGGCCGGGTCGCGGCCCCCGCCCTCGAGGGCGGCGAGGAAGTGGTCGCGGGCGGTGTCGTGGGCGCCGTCGCGCAGGGCGCCGAGGCCCGCCTCGTAGTCGGCCTGGGGGGCCGCCAGGGCGAGCCCCCCCGCCAGCAGCAGGGTCGGGATCACGGGGCACCTCCGTCGACAAAGGACCGCACCCGGGCCTCGAGATCGGCGCTGGCGCCGCCACCGTAGCGGGCCGCGGCCAGCGCCTGGAACAGCGCCACGGCCCCGGCACCGAGGGGCGCGAGGGCCGCCGCGTCGACCGCCGGCGCCCCCACCCCGAGGCGCAGCCCCGCCGCCTCGCGGAAGATGGCCTCCAGCGCCCCCAGCCGGGCGGCGGGCGCGTCGGGCAGGGCCGCGAGGCGGGCCTTCAGGGCGGCCCAGGGGTCGGGCCCCCGCCGCCCCCGGAGCGCGACCAGGCCCAGCCCCGCGAGGCCCAGGGCCGGCACCAGCGGCAGCCCCACCGCCAGCGGCAGCACCCCGGCGAGGCTGCGGTCGCCCACCGTGACCCCGCCGGGCGCGGGCAGGATGTCGTCGCCGAGCGCCCCCACCTCGGCGCCGGCCTCGGCCTCGCCGTCCGCGAAGCTGGCCAGATCGCCGCCGGCGTCACCGGCCAGCACCTGGAGCGAGACGGGCGCGGTCTCGATGCGCCGGTAGGCCCCGGCGCCCGGATCGAAGACCGCCAGCGAGATGGGCGGCAGCGTCAGGGGCCCCTCCGCCTCGGGCACGAGGGCCCGCCGGAGCACGGCCCGGCTGCGCAGCCCCGTGGGGCCGACCGCCGTGCTCAGCTCGGGGGCGTCGTCGTAGACCCGCACCCCCACGTCGTCCTCGAGCTTCGGCAGCGCCAGGCCCGCGAGGGTGCCCGTGCCCTCCACCACCACCTCGAGGGTCAGGGTGTCGCCGAGGCTCACGGTGCGGGCCGAGGGCCGGGCCGTGATCTCGAAGTCGCCCACGAGGCCCGAGAAGTCGGCCGGCCGGCCGGCACGGGGCAGCGGCCGCACGGCGACCGGGATCGGGCGGGTGGCGAGGCGCTGGGTCTGGGTGCGGGCCCGGCCGAAGAGGTCGACCCGGCGCCGGCCCGTGCGGGGATCCGGGGCCTCGGGCACGTCGGCGCTGACCACGGCCGGCGAGATGCTGTGGTCGCCGGCGGCCACGGCCCGCAGGGGCGAGAAGATCTCGATCACACCCGTGCGCACGCCATTCTCGACGTCGGTGCGCTCGCGCTGCTCGGCCTCGGCCGTGGGCTCGGGGATGAAGCCCGGCGTCTCGGAGGGGGTCAGGCGCAGGTTGTGGACGCCGTCCTGGTGGCGGAAGACCAGGCGGTGGACCACCACCTCGCCCTCGTAGGGCGCGGTGTCGCTGAGCACGGCCTCGACCGAGGTGGGGGTGTCGGCCGCGGCCTCGGCCTCGTCCACCGTGACCACGATGGGGCCCGCGATGAGGCGCTCGCCGTCGACCTCGAGCTCGACCGGCCCCACCTGCCACTGGCCCGGCTCGACCGCGATGAGCTGGTAGGAGTAGCGCACGATGCGGGTCGACTGGAAGTTGCGCACGACCGTGGACTGGCCCTGGCCGCGGAAGCTCAGCTTGACGCCCCGCCCGCCGCTCAGCGGGGGCACGCCCCGGTGCTGGCCGTCGACCAGCTGGAGCTGGACGTCGACGGTCTGGCCCACGGTGAGGGTGTCGTCGGCGATGGTGAGCTGCAGCTGGGCCGCGAGGGCGGCGGGCAGCAGCGCGTGCCAGGCACTGACCAGGGGCATCACCAGTCCTTCTCCCCAGCGGCACGGCGGCGGGCCCGGACCCGGGGCGAGCCTTCTTGCACGCTGTCCAGCATCTTCTCGGCCTCGGCAGCGGCAATGCTGCCCGGCCGCTGCGGCCCGTCACCCGGCGTGTCGTCGGCGGCCACCCCGGCCGCGTCGCCGGCGCCCGTATCGGACGGCGCGCCGTCTGTCGCCTGGGCGTCGTTGGTGCCGTCGGCGTCGGTCTCGGGATCCCCCGCGCCCTTCCTCGACATCGCCTCGGCCTCCCCGGGCGTCGGCGCGGGCCCCTCCTCGGGGTCCTGGGCCTCCGCGTCGGCGTCGTTGGTGCCGTCTTGGGGCTGGCCGTCCTGGGGCTGGCCGTCCTGGCCCTGCTGGCCGTCCTGCTGCTGGCCGTCCTGTTGCAGCATTCTTTTGAACGATGTTTGAATTCGTTCTGTAATTAATATTAAAAAGTACTTTTGTGTTAAATGTTTCTTGGTCGGATTT
>CAXQUZ010000365.1:0-15608 GCA_964226865.1 Myxococcota bacterium
ATGGAGACGGGCAGAACATCCGAGACTGGATCCATGTTGATGACCATGTCTCGGCGCTCCTCCGCGTCCTCGACGATGGCGCGCCTGGCGGGGTCTGGAATATCGGCGGTGAGGCGGAGACCTGGCCCGACGGCGAGACCAGCGTGGTGGAGGACGTGGCGGTGAACCAGCGGGCCCTCCTGCAGCGCACGCGCTGAGGCGGGTCAGTCGGGCAGGCAGGCCCCGGGGCGCCCGAAGCCGCCGTGGTCGCGGAGGGCCTGGGTCGCCGGGTCTTCGAGGCAGGCGACCCAGTGCTGCAGGGCCGCCTGCTCGGCCGGGCCCAGTGCGAACCAGAGGCCGAGCTGGTAGCCGAGCTCGGCGGCCAGCTGGTCGGCTTCGGCGGCGAGCAGGGCATCCTGGGCCGCGAAGAGGGCCGCCTCGGCCGGGGCGGGATCGGCCCCTGCGGCCACGGCCCGGCCCAGGGCGAGGGCGGCGGCGGCCCGATCGGCGCGGGCAGCGGCGCCCGCGCGGCGGGCCTGGGCGACCGCGTCCAGCACGGGGGCGGGCCCGGGGTGGCCCACCGCGGACTCGAGCCGCGCGACCAGGGCCGCGAGCTCCTGCTCGGTGGCCAGGGGGTCTTGGGTGCCGGTCTCGAGGTTGAAGATCCAGTCCTCGATCCAGGGCGAGAAGCCCGTGTGGGCCGCGGCCTGGCCGCCGAAGTCCTGGCGGGGGTCGAAGCCGCCCACACAGTCGGGCCCCGCCGTGGCCGTGGCATAGCGGAGCAGGTGCTCGCCGAGGGCCGCGTCGAGCACGAGGCCCCGGTCGGCCAGCTCCCGGGCCAGGGCGGCCGTGGGCCGCAGCACCTCGCCCGGCAGCTCGCGCATCTCGGCGGGCAGCCCCGTGTGGTCGCCGGCGAGGTAGGCCCGCAGCGCCTGGCGGTGGGCCGCCGCGTCGGGGAGGACCGCCCAGGCGGCGCCGTGGGCCCGGGCGAGGGCCGCGATGCCCGCCGCCTCCCCGCGCTGGGGGGCGAGCAGCCCGGCGAGGGTGGCCGACCGGGTCTCGGCCGCCGGGGGCGCGCCCTCGGTCCGCCAGGCCTGGAGCTGGGCGAAGACGGCCGCCCGGGCCTCGGCCACCGGCGGCAGGGCGTCGTCCCAGGCCCGGTCCGCGTAGGCGTCGAGCAGGGCCGCCCGGCTGGCCGCCGGCACCAGGGCCAGCACCCCCGCCCCCACCGAGGCCGGGTGGCTGCTGCGCCCCGTCAGGTGCCGGTGGCGCTGGCCGAAGACCGTCCAGTGGCTGCGCCCGAAGGCCGCGAAGGGCGCGAGCCCCGTCGTCGGCGTCACCCCCGGCGGCAGGGCGCCCGTGGCCAGCCAGCGCGCCCCCTTCACCCGCAGGTCCATGGTCTGGTCCCACTCCACCATCTCGCCGCAGCGCTCGGGCCACTCGTCGCTGGTCGCCGTCGGGGTGGGCGCGCCGGGGGCCGCGGGCGGGATCCACGGGGCCAGGGCCTCGGGATCGCCCAGCCGCCGGTCGCTGAGGCTCTCGAGGAAGAGCTCGACGAGCACGGTCGAGGCGTTGGTGGCCGTGTCGATGCCCACCAGCTCGCCGTCGAGGCCGACCGAGCGGTCGCCGCCGTGCGTCGCGTCGATGTCGTAGAGGCTCTCGCAGTCGGCGATGTCGCGGAACCAGGCCGTGCTGCACCAGGGCGGCGGGCGGCGCAGGGGCTCGCCGGGCACACCGAAGCTCTGCTCGAGGCTGGTCTCGACGCCCCGGTAGTGGAGCACGGCGCGGAACAGCGTGGGCACGGCGCCCGCGTGGAAGTAGGGCGCCGTCGCCGCGACGTTGAGCAGCGACGGGGTGCGGAAGGCCCAGGTGTCGGCCGGATCGCCCGAGATGGCCGCCCGGCCGGCGTCCACCCCCGGGGTGCCGGCGAGCAGGGGGTCGCCCGGGCCGATCTGGGCCGCGCCCACGGCGTGGAAGGCCTCGTCGGTGAAGCGGTCGCCCGTGTGGCAGGCCCCGCAGTTCAGCCCGCCGGCGTCGGGGGGCCGGTAGAAGAGCAGGGCCCCGGCCTTGGCGGCGGCGGGCAGGGCGTCGACGTCGCCCTGGACGTAGGCGGCCCAGGGGCTGTCGGCGAAGACCATGCTGCGCTGGTGGGCGCTGAGGGCCCGGGCGAGGTGGTCGGCGGTCACCAGCCCGGCCCCGTCCGCGGCGCCACAGGCGGCCCGCCAGCTCGCCGGCAGCGCCTCCGGATCGGCACAGGGCGCGGCGAAGGCATCGACCCATGCGTCATCTTCGGCAAGTCGGGCCACCGCCGCGGCCACGGCGCCGGCCGGGTCTGTGGCGGCGCTGCCGGCGAGCTCGTGGGGGTGGGCGAGGGGCAGCAGGGCCTGGGCCGCGACCAGATCCGGCGCCGCGCTGGGACCGTCCGGGGTCGTGATGCCGCCGACGCTGCCGTTGAAGCCCGCCGCCGGATCCACCGCCTCGATGCGCCCGTCCCACATCAGGGCCCGGTCCCAGAGCCCCGCGTTGAAGACGCTGGGCGTGTTGCGCGCCCCCCGCAGCCGGGCGATGTCGGTGGTGCCCGCCACCCGGTCCGCCCCCACCGCCTCGGGCGCGCCGCCCACCCCCGCCGGCAACACCAGGGCATCGGCCCCGGCCAGCAGGGGGTGGTGGCAGGTGGCGCAGGCCGTGTCGCCGTCCCCCGAGAGCACGGGGCTGTGGAACAGCGCCCGGCCCAGCAGGGCCAGCGGATCGGTGGGGCCCGGCAGGCGCCGCTGGCGGCAGCGTCCGTCGCCGTCGACGTAGAGGGTGGGGTCTCCGAGCAGGTCCCGCGCCTCGATGATGTCGGCCAGCTCGGCATCCACGGGGTCGTCGCTCGCCCGGTGGGCCGCCCCCCAGTCCGGGTCGAGGCTGCGGCAGCGGGCGGCGGGCAGCACGGCGTCGCCGGTCTCGGGCGCCCCCGTGTCGCGCGGCGGGCCGCTGTCGTGCCCGTCCCCCGCGGGCCGCTCGGGGGCGGCCGTGTCGTCGGCACCCGCGGCCGGCTTGGCCCCCGGGCCCCCACAGCCGAGGACGAGGCCCAGCCCGGCGAGGCGCGACCACCGGAGCGCAGAGGGGGGACGGGGGCGCGGCATGGGGCCTCGGGACGGGCGGCGGGCCTCCAGGCTAGCACCCCCCGCGGCCGCCGGGGGCAAGGAGCGCGCAAGGAGCCCCGGGCCGCTACGGGGCCGAGACCGGCCGCGCGAAGACCCGGTAGCGCCGGTAGACCGTCATGCCGATGCCCTCGACCACGGCCCGCATCCGGGCGTTGCGCTCGTCGATGATCGACCCGTCCATGCGGCTGAAGCCCGCCGACCAGGCCCCGCCCACCACCGCCCCGATGAGCGCCGCGTGGGCGCCCGTGCCCCGCAGCTCGGGCACCACCCCGATGAGCTTGAAGGCCGCCGTCCGGATGCCGGGCCAGGCGCGCAGCAGCCCGAGCCAGCCCGTCGGCCAAAGCCGCCCCTGGAGCCCGGCCAGGGCCTCGTTGATCTCGGGCAGGCACACGGCGAAGGCCACCGGCCTGCCGTCCACCTCGCCGAGCTGGATGAGCCCGGGCTGCCCCAGGGCCAGCACGGCCCGGCAGATGCCGAGGAACTGGTCCCGGGGCATGGGCTGGATGTCGGGCACGGTCGCGTAGGCGGCGTTGAGCACCCCGTGGGCGGCGATGAGGTCCCGGTCGCCCGCCCGCCGCCGGGCCCGCCTGAAGCGCAGCCCGGGCACGGAGCAGGCCGCGATCTTCTCGGCGAGCACGGGCGGCAGGGGCCGCGGCCGGCCGTCGGCGCCCACCAGCGGGGTCTCGTAGGCGAGGTGGTCGTGGTGGGGATGGTAGCCCGCCGCCGCGATCCAGTCGGCATAGGCGCGCTTGTGGTGGCCCTGGAGCATGGGCGGCAGCCGGTCGTGGCCGTCGATGCCCAGCCCGACGAACTCGAAGCGCGAGAGGTTGCGCGGCCCCCTCAGGGTGGTGGCGCCCCAGTCGGCGGCACAGCGGTGGACCCGGTCGAGCAGCCGGCGGGCCACCGCCGCGTCGACGGCCTCGAAGTGGCCCATCCAGGCGAGCGCTGCGGCCGCCCCCCCGAGGTCGGGCTCGCGCTGGGCGGAGGCCGTGCCCACGAGGCGACCGCCGCGCTCGACGACGAAGAACCGGAAGCGATCGGGGGCCCGCAGCGCCCGGCGCAGCGGGGGCAGCGCCCAGGCCCAGGGCGGCGGCACCCAGCAGGGATCCCCCGCGTAGTGAGCCGTCCAGAAGGACAGCACGGCGGGCAGGTCGGCGGTCGTGGCGCGGCGCAGGAGCATGGCGCAGCCTACAGCGCCGGCGCCGGGGCTGTCTTCGGGCTGGTGGGGGGGAGTCTCGGAGACGCCCTGCCAATCGTTACTTCCGGCGACACGGTCTGAAAGACCGGCGAAAGCGGGGGCCCCCATAGACCCGGGAGGCGTCGAGGCGTCGACGGTGGAGGTGCGGCATGGACGAGCGCAGGCCCGACCGCAGAGCGGTGCTGCTGGTGGACGATCACCCCGTGCTGGCCGATCTGGTCGCCCGTGCCCTCACCGGGGCCGGCCACACGGTCGCCCGGTGCGGCAACCTCGTCGCGGCCCGGGAGGCCCTCGAGGCTGCGGCCGTCGACGTGCTGGTGGTCGAAGAGCACCTCGCCGGGGGCAGCGGCCGCCAGCTCTTCGCACCGGCCCGGGCCGCCGGGGTCGCGGCCATCGTGGCCACCTCGGCCCGAGGATGCCCCCAGGAACAGGTGGCCCTGCGCCGGGCGGGGGCCGACCGGGTGGTCGACAAGCCCGTGCCCGCGAGCCGGATTGTGGAGCTCGTGAATGGTCTGATGGTCGGCGTTCCCGCCCAACTCCCCCGCCGGATGGACAAGAAGATCGCGCAGGCCCGGTAACCGCGGGCCCCGCCCGCCCTTGGACGGGGAGGACCGGCACAGCCGTGCCCGGCAACCCGCACCCCGGTGGTCCCCATGCGCCCGTCCCGTCCCGTCCTGCTCTGCTCCCTGGTCGCCGCCCTCGCCGCCTGCACCCCCGCCGAGAAGGCCGGTGCCGACACCGGCGCCGACACCGGCAGCCCCCTCAGCGCCGGCACCGACGGCACCGACGGCACCGACGGCACCGACGGCGGGGGCGGGGCCATCGACTGCAGCGGGCGGGCCGTGCTGGTCTTCGTGGGGGAGGGGGGCGACATCAGCGACAGCCCCGCCGTGCTCGCCGCCGCGGCCCTCGGGGCCACCGTCCAGGCCACCAACGACGAGGAAGAGCTCGTCGGCTGGATCCAGGCCGGAGACGCCGCCGCCGTCGTGGTCGATGCCCCCGCCCGCCGGCCCGACGACGAGCACCAGCCGGTCTTCGCCGCGCTCATCGAGGCCGGCGTGCCCCTCATCTTCGGCATGACCGACCTGCACCGCGAGCCCACCTGGATGTCGCTGCTCGGGGTCACGGCGGTCGACCAGTGGGACAGCCGGCCCCTCTACCCGGCCCCCGGGGCCAGCACCGACCTCTTCACCCTCCACCAGGACGTTCCCGCGGGCATGCGGGGCCTCTACTCCTCCTGGGCCATCGACGGCCACGCCCTCGTGCCCACGGACGGCGGCGAGGCCCTCGTCGTCTACGACAGCGCCGCCGGCACGGAGGCGGCGGTCGTCACCACCCACGGGGGCCGGGTGCTCGTCAACGGCCTCTTCGGCGACGTCTTCGACCGCATCGACGAGGACGAGGACGGCCTGCCCGACGCCCAGGAGCTCTTCGAGAACGAGCTGGTCCTCGTGGGCAGCTGCGGCTGAGCCGGACCGGGGAGCGCCGGGGACGGGAGATCGGGGACCGGGGACAGGGGACTGCGCTCAGGGGGTCGGCGCGGCGGGCTCCGGGGCCCGGAACCGGCCGGCCGCCCGGTCGAGGCGCAGCACGGTCTGCTCGTCGCTGTTGACGTGTTCCTTGCCGTCGTCGTCGGTCTCGCCCGCGCGGCTGTGGAGGGTGGCCGTGCCCGCCGCCGGGTCGAAGGCCACCCGGGTCTCCCACCAGATGGGGGCGTCGCCGCCGCTGCCCGCGTGCTCGAGGGCCACCTGGAGGACCCCCGGCGCGCCGGGGCCCGGGCTCCGGTGGCTCACGTAGCGGAAGTGGTCGCCCGAGCCGCAGGCCTCGAAGGACAGCCACTTCACCCGCACCAGGGGCAGCCCGGCCGTCGCCGCGGGCACCAGCGAGACCGCGGCCCGGTTCTTCACCCCGATCATGTCTTCGGGGGCCGCCCCGAGGTCGAAGACCTGGGGTGCCGCCGCCGGCTCGACCACCACCAGCTCGACGTGCTCGGCCGGGCCGAAGCGGACGACGACCCGCTCTGCCGCGCCGTCCTCGTCCAGATCCACCGCCCACGAGGCGCCGCTGAGCTGGTGGTCGAGCACCCAGCCGAGGGGGGCGGGGGGCGCTGCGGCACCGGGCGCCCGCGGGGGGGCCACCTGGATCCAGCGGGTCTCGCGGCCCTGGACCGTCGCCTCGGCGCCCACGGCCACCACCTGGAGCGGGGTGCCGGCGACCAGGGCATCGGCCGCGCAGGCGCCGTCGGCCGCCGCACAGGGCCGCAGGGTCGGCACGGCCACCCAGCGCAGGGCCCCCACGGGCGGCGCTGGGCCCCGGCGGGACTGGATCTCGACGGTGTCGGTGGGCTGGGGCGGATCGCCCGGATCGGCCGCCGCGCCGGGGAGCACGGCGAGCGCCAGGGAGAGAGCGGCGGGGAGGAGGGCAGCCATGGCCCCACGCTACCACCGGCGGGGGCCCGGCTACTTGCCGATGCAGAAGCGCGAGAAGAGCCGATCGAGAACGTCCTCGCGCACGTCGTCTCCGGTCAGCTCGGCGAGCCGCTGGAGGCCCCGGGTGAGGGCCTCGGCCGCCACGACGGGCCCCATCATGCCGCCCAGGCAGTCCGCGGCCTCGGCACAGCGGGCGGCCATGTCGCGCAGCAGGGCGTGCTGGCGCTGGCTGAGCACGACAGCGGCGGCCCCCGAGGGATCGGCCCCGAGCTGGGCCCGCAGGGCCTGGCGCAGCGCGTCGATGCCGTCGCCGCTCGGGTTGCTGACCCCGAAGACCCGCCGGCCGGTCGCCCCGAGGTGGGCGGGCACGGGACCGCGGTCGGTGTGGGTGGCCACGAGCCAGCCCCCCGGGGGCAGGGCGGCGAGGGCGGCGGGGGTCGGCGGGGCGAGGGCCGAGACCACATGCAGCCGCAGGTCGACGTCGGCCGTGAGGCTGCGGGCGAGGGCCTGGCCGGCGGCCTCGACCCCGTGGGCCTCCCGGTCGCCCGCCGTGTCGAGAAACAAGATCTCGAGGCCGTCGACGACCACCGCCCGCTCGACCACGTCCCGGGTCGTGCCCGGCTCGGCCGAGACCAGCGCCCGGTCCATGCCCACCAGCCGGTTGAAGAGGCTCGACTTGCCCGCGTTGACCGGCCCCACCAGGGCCACCCGGGCCCCCTCGAGGCGCCGGCGGCCCGCCCGCCAGCTCTCGGAGAGGGCCCCGAGCTCGGCGGAGAGGGCGCCGAGGCCGGCGATGACCTCGTCGTCGGTCGCCGCGCCCAGGTCTTCGCCCGGGTGGTCGAGGCGCACCTCGAGCTCGGCGGCGAGGCTGAGCATGCGATCGCGCAGTCCGGCGAGAACGGCCGCCAGCGCGCCGTCGAGGCCCTGGCGCGCGGCGTCGAGGCCGGCGGCCGAGCGGGCCGTGATCAGGGCGTGCAGGGCCTCGGCCCCCATGAGATCCATGCGGCCGTGGAGCACCGCCCGCCGGGTGAACTCGCCCGGTCGGGCCGGCCGGGCGCCGAGGGCCACGCAGCGATCGAGCAGCTGCTCGACCACCAGCGGGTTGCCGTGGCAGCCCAGCTCGAGCACGTCCTCGCCCGTGGCCGTCGCCGGCCCGGGCATCCAGGTGACGAGCAGCTCGTCGATGAGCCCGCCCTCGGCGTCGAGGGCCCGGCGGAGGCTGGCCCGGCGCGGCACCCAGCGGGGGCCGTCCGGAGAACAACAGAGGCGCCGCCCCAGCGCGCCGGCGTCGGGGCCGGAGAGCCGGAGCAGCGCCAAGGCGGCGTGGCCCCACGGGGTGGCGAGGGCGACGATGGTGTCGCCCCCGGCCGTCGGGGAGGGGGAGGGGGCCACGGGCCGCGCTACTCCTCGACGCCGTCGGGGATGAGCACGATGCGCTTGTGGGAGCCGTCGCCCTCGGACTCGGAGCTCACGCCGTCGATCTCGGCGACGACGAGGTGGACCACGCGGCGCTCGTAGCTGTTGAGCTCCTTGCGGATGCGCACGACCTCGCCCTTCTCGACGGCCTCTTCGGCCAGCCGGCGCGCGAGGCGCTTGAGCTTCTTGACGTCGCGCTCGGAGCGGCGGTCGTCCCGGTCGCCCCGGTCCCGGCGGGAGCGGCGGTCGTCCCGGTCGTCCCGGTCGCGGCGGGGGCGGCGCTCGCGACGGTCGTCGCCGTCCTCGCGGTCGTCCCGGTCGCGGCGGGAGCGGCGCTCGTCCCGGTCGCCCCGGTCGTCCCGGTCGTCCCGGTCGTCCCGGTCGCGGCCGCCCTCGACGTTGAGCTCGAAGGCCCACTCGGCGTGCTCGACGGCCAGGGCGGCCTCGAGCAGCCGGCAGATGGCGTGGAGGGTGATGCCGCGGCGGCCCACGAGGTGGCGGGCGCGGGGGCTGTCGATGCGCAGGTCGACCGACTTGCCGTTGCCGGTGCGGTAGTCGACCGTGCCCTCGATCTCCATGAGCTGGAGCAGCTCGACCAGCCAGGCCTTGGCGAACTCGGCGCCGGCGACGTCGCCCGGATCCTTCGCCGTGGCGATGATCTTGACGGTGTCGACGGGACGCACGCGGCCGTCGGCGGTGCGGAAGTGGCTCGTGTCGAGCTTGTGCTCGATGAGGTTGGCGGGCACGCCGAGCAGCTCGGCGGCCTTGATCACGGCGTCGCGGACCGTGCGGCCCTCGGCGGTGACGGCGCCCTCGGGGAGGGCGGAGGTGGTGTCAGACATGAGCGGTGGCTCCGTGGGTGGCGCGGCTGGGGGGGCTCTGCATGCCTCGGGCGGCGGCCGGGGGACCGGCGGCCGTCAGCTGGCGGTGGCCATCGGCGCCGCGCTCAGCCGCCGACGGATCCACCACTGCTGGAGAATCGTGAGGAACATGTTGACGCAGAAGTACATCACGAGCCCAGAGGGGAAGCTGAACATGATGAAGGCGAAGAACAGCGGCATCATCTTCATGATGCGCTGCTGGGTCGGATCCATGTTGGTGGTCGGCATCATGGCCTGCTGGAGCACCAGCAGCACGGCGTAGAGCGTGGGGATGACGCCGTAGGGATCCGCCGCCGTGAGGTCCTGGAGGTAGAGGAAGGACGTGTCGTAGAGCTCGACGCTGTAGTACATGACATTGTACAGCGCGAAGAAGACGGGCAGCTGGACGAGCATGGGCAGGCAGCCGCCGAGCGGGCTCACCCCGTGCTTCTGCCAGAGCTTCATCATCTCCTGGCTCTGGAGCTGCTGGTCGTCCTTGTACTTCTCCTTGAGGGCGTCGAGCTCGGGCTGGAGCTTCTTCATCTTCTCGCTGGACTCGTAGGCCCGCTGGTTGAGCGGGAAGAAGACCAGCTTGATCATCATCGTGAGCAGGATGATGGCCACACCCCAGTTGCCCACGGCGGTGTGGAAGAGCTTGAGCAGGAACAGCAGCAGCTTGGAGAAGAAGCCGAAGATGCCGTAGTCGACGGCCTCGTCGAGGTCGTGGCCCACCTCGCGCAGGGCGTCGAGGTCCTTCGGGCCGGTGTAGGCCACAAAGGAGAGGGTGCGGGTGGCGCCCGGGTCGATGGGCGCGCCGTCATGAGGAAGGCGCCCACCCGGCCGTCGGGCAGCTGATCCATCACGACCCGGCCCTCGCGGACCTCGGTCGGGGCCAGGGCCGCGAGGACGTAGCGGTCGCCCATGCCGAACCAGCTGACGGGACCCGAGAAGTCCTCGGCGTCGGCGCCGGCCACGTCGTCGACCGACATGACGCTCTCGAAGTCATCATCGACCCAGGCCTGGGGCTGGGTGACGTTGGAGGAGCGGTCGAACATGCCGCCGGCGCTGCCCTCCATGACGTCGGCCACGCCCACCCAGGCGCCCGGCAGGGTCTTGCCCGTGCCGTTCTGCAGCTGGACCTCGACGGCGAGGGTGTGGGGGGCCGGGCCGGGGGTGTAGGTCTTCGTGATGCGGAGCCCGCCGGCCTGGACCGCGGTCGCCGTGATGGTGTCGCCCGTGCGGGTCACCCGGTAGGGCCCGTCCGCGTCGAGGGCGCCGGCGCCGGCCAGCACGAGGGCGCCGGTCTCCTGGAGCACGACGTGGGGGTCGTCGCCGCCGATGTAGGGGGTCCACTCGCCCTCGGCGCCGCCGAAGAGCCAGGTCCAGAGGGGCTGGACCCGGATGGCCTCGTCGAAGGAGGGCACGGCCACGTTGCGGGGCGCGCCGTTCTCGCTGTGGACCTCGGCGACGATGTCGTTGACCGACAGCGCCTCCATGTGGGCCGCCACGACCGGGCTGGGCGCCGCCGCGGGCTGGCCCGCCGTCGCGGGGCTGCCGCCAGCCACAGGGGCCGCGGGGTCGGCGCCGTCGACCGGCACGGTCTCGGCGGTCTCGACGGGCGGGGGCGGGTCTGGCATGAAGTACTGCCAGATGGCGAAGACGAGCACGCTCAGCACGATGGCGAGCATCGCGCGGCGGTCCTGATCCTGATTCACGAAGGGTCTCCCTCACCGTGCGGCCCGCATGAGCAGGGGCCCGCGTCCGGTGCGGACGGGTGCGAGTCGGGGGCGCTCCCCAGAGCGGGAGGGGCCCCCGTTGGGGTGGCGCGAGGGGCAGACCCGTCCGCCGGGGGGACGGGGTCGTAACCGCCTGGGAAGAACGGGTTGCAGCGAAGAATTCGCCACGCCGCCAGGACGCTGCCGCGGACGAGGCCGTGGACGCGCAGGGCACGGATGGCGTAGCTGCTGCAGGACGGGGTGAAGCGGTAGACCGGCGGGGTGTAGCGCGAGATGAGGCGCTGGTAGCCGCGCACGGTCCAGATGAGGGGGGAGGTGAGCACGCGCGAGAGCGCCGAGCCGGACGCGGCCGGAGCCGGGGGGTCGGGGGCGCACATGGGGCTCACCAGGAAGAGGGGGGACCGCTCAGGAGCGGCGAGAGGACGGAGAGGGGGCGCCACCCGACCGGGACGGGGACCGCCGGGACCCCGACCGGCCACCGCGCCGGCGACCGCCCCGCCCGCTGCTCCGGTGGTTGCGGCCACCGCTGCGCTGGCCGACCTGGCCGAAGGCCGTCCGGACCTGGGCGCGCAGGGCGTCGAGGCCCGCGGTGGCGGCGTTGGGGTGGGCGATGATGACGACGTCCCAGTGGCCGCGGATGCGGGCGCGCTCGTGGCGGAGGGCCTCCCGCAGCCAGCGCTTCACGCGGTTCCGTACGACCGCGTTGCCGACCTTCTTGCTGACCGTGAGGCCGATGCGGGTCTCGGGGCAGCGGGTCGCCAGCCACAGCACGAGGATCGCGGGCTGGCGGAGCTTGTTGCCGCGGCCCTGGACCCTCTTGAAGTCGGTGCTGCGCCGCAGCCGCAGCCGGCGGGGGTTGCCCCGGAAGGGCACACGCGGCCGGTCGCGGCCCTCGCCCCGCGGGGCGGCCCCAGGGCCGGCAGCAGGGGCCGGCCCCCCAGAGGGAGCGGCGCCAGCGGGGGCATCGGAGGGCGCGGCGGGCATGGGGCCTCGGGCGGAGCGCGGCCCGTGCGGACGCATGCCACGTGCCACGGGCGCACGAGGGCCCAGCGCATCGCGAGACGCGACCGACAAGCACAACAACCGGCCCACGTGCGGGGGAGCACGGGGCCGGCCGGCGGGAGAGCAGGAGCGGACGCGGACGGCAGGCGCCGCCCGGCGGGGCTCAGCTGTTCTTGGTGCGCACGGTGGGGTTCAGGCGCTTGCGGCCCTTGGCCCGGCGGCGCTTGAGAACGTTGCGGCCGGCGGCCGTCTTCATGCGGGCACGGAACCCGTGGGAGCGCTTCCGCTTGATGTTGCTCGGCTGGTAGGTGCGCTTCATGGGAGACCTCGGTGAGTCGGCTCGCTGACCGGGGCACCGGTGCGGGAGCGGGAAGATTCGGAGCGAAACGGGAAGGGGGCCCAGGGCGGAGGACCGGGACCGCGCCGCGCCGGGGGGACCGACAGGCGGGACCGGAGCGCGACCGCGCGCCGGGGATGCCACCAGACCGCGGGAGGGCGGACCGGGCCTGGCGCCGGGGCACCAGGGACCAGGACGAGCCTGGCGGCGGGAGAGGGGGCGTGCAGGAGGCCCGGACCGCCAGCGGACCGGCGGGCCAGGACCCGGGCCCTGCGGGCGCCGGGTGTGTGGTGCGGGCACGACAAGCCCCTCGCCACACGGCCGGGGCCCCTAATGCGCTCGGTGGGGGCGCCGCAAGCACTCCGCGCGTCTCTGTCACCCGGGGGCCCCGCGGGGGCTTCTCCCAAGGCGCGACGGTGACGGGATGACGGTCGCGAGGCAGCGTGGTGACCGGGATCCCGGCCCGTTCCACGCCTGGGGACGGCTGCTGTCCCCAGAATCGAGGGATCCCGCCACCGCGAGATCTTCGACGATCCCCACAACAAGCATCTGATCCACCTTTGTTTTTCGGTGTTGGGGACAGGCTGACCCCAGGCTGGGGCCAGAATCCCACCGGTTATCCCCAGGATCCGCAGGGTTCTCCACAGGGGCGATCGCGGGATCCCGGCCGGCTTGCGCCCGGCGCGTCCTCGGGCCAAGGCAGGGGGCCGGCTGGAGGGGGGCTCCCTGCGCCCCGCCGTCGGCCGCCGCGATCCCGGTGCGATCACCGGGATCCGGTCGGGCGCGGATCGGTGCCGCTCAGCAGAGACGGCGCCCCCGGCCCTCCGGTCCCTTGCGGAGCCTCTCCCCTCTCGGCGAGAGTCAAGCGCTCGGCCGGCGGCGTCGGCCCCACCAGACTCCCGCATCCCCGGCGGCTTCTCGTCGTCGGGCCCGCGCTCTGGTGCCCCCCCGCCCGGCCCCATCCCGGCCCCCCGCCGAGATCCTGGTCCCCTCCGATCCTGCGCGTCTCTCGACCTGCCCGATCGATGCCCGGCCCCCCGGTCCGTGGCCCCCTTCCTCCACCGCCCGGTGGAGCCCCCGCAGCCTCTGCGGCCCCCTCCCGCTGCGCCCGCAGCCCCCCTTCCGCGCCCCTGTGGCCCCCGTGCCACCCCCCGGCGCCCCCACCGCCCCGGTGGTCCCGCTCCGCTCTCCGTGCTGCGCCCACAGCTCTCGTGGGCCCCGCCCGATGCGGAGCTGCCGGCGTCGCCACCGACCCGGCCCCGCCGCTCCCGCCCCGCTCCCCGCCGCTCTGGTGGGGCGCCCTCCTCCTCCCCCCGCCCGCCCCGTGGCTCCCCACCACGCGGCCCCCGTCCCGACCCCCTCCTCCCCGCTCCGCAGGGCGCCCCACCGGCCGCCCTGCCCGGTCTCGGCTTCGGCCTGTCGCTCCCAGCTTGGCGACCCCCGCGCCCGCACCCGGCCCCCACCGGCCGCCCCGCCCCCCGGCGGGTCTCTCTCCGAGAGGATGCAGCGCTCCCGCGCGATCCCGGTCCCCCCGACCGCCCCGCGCGTGCCCCGCCTCGCATGGTCCAGCCCCCCGAATCGCCCCCGACGACCGGAGCCTCCGCCGATGCCCTCTCCTTGGGACACCGTCCGCAGCCACATGCGCACCGAGCTCGGTCCGCTGTACGACATCTGGATCCGCCCGATCCAGCTGCTGGACATCACCGACACGACCGTGCGGCTCGAGGTGCCGAACCAGATCTTCCGCGACTGGGTCCGCGACCACTACAGCCGGCGCATCGGCGACCACTTCCGCGCCGTGACCGGGGCCTCCCAGCTCCAGGTCCACTTCGAGATCGCCGGCGCGGCCCCCGGCCGGGTGCTGCCCCCACCGATCCGCTCCCCTGCGCGCCGCGCCGCCCGCGGTGTGGTGGCCCCGCGGGTCCACGTGCCCGTCGTGCCCAGCGTCGCGCCCCGGTCGCCCCAGCCGCCGCCCCTGCCCCCCGGCGTCGGCCGCGGCAGCAGCGCCCCGGTCGCCCGCCCGACCCCCGCGGCCCCCGCCGTGCCGCCCCCCTCCTTCTTGAAGAGCGGCCACCCGAGCACGGCCGGCCAGGTCGGCGCCCCGCCGCCGCTCGTGGGTCGTCCCGAGAAGGCCAGCCCGCGCGTCTTTCTCGGCGTCTCGAACAAGAAGCGCTTCGACACCTTCGTGGTCGGCAGCTGCAACCAGTTCGCCCACGCTGCCGCCGAGGCCGTCGCCGACAGCCCCGGCTCCACCAGCTACAACCCGCTGTTCATCTACGGCGGCACGGGCCTCGGCAAGACCCACCTGATGCACGCCATCGGCAACCGGGTGAGCGAGCGCGACCCCCGGGCGAAGGTGGTCTACGTGACCGCCGAGCAGTTCACCAACGAGATGATCGACGCCCTGCGCTTCCGCAACATGCACGGCTTCCGCGAGAAGTACCGCCACAACACCTCGCTGCTGCTCATGGACGATGTGCAGTTCATCAGCGGCAAGGAGCGCACCCAGGAAGAGCTGTTCCACACCTTCGAGTGGCTGCGCGAGCGGGGCCACCAGATCGTCTTCACCGCCGACGTGCTGCCCCGCGAGATCAAGGGCTTCGCCCCGCGGCTGCGCTCGCGCTTCGAGAGCGGCATGCTCGCCGACATGCAGAGCCCCGATGCCGAGACCATCGTGGCCATCGTCCAGCGCAAGGCCGGCGAGCGGGGCCTCGAGCTGGGCGCCGAGGTGGCACGCTACCTGGGCGGCCGGCTGCGCGGCAGCATCCGCGAGGTCGAGGGCATGCTCAACCGGCTGCTGGCCCTGAGCTCGATGTTCAGCAGCCGCCCCGACCTCGACTTCGTGCGCACCCACCTCGGCCGCAGCCTCGGCGAGACCACCGCCGCCCCTGAGCCCAAGGCCATCCTCGAGCTGGTCGCCAGCTACTACGAGGTCGACCCCAAGGACATCCTCGGCAAGCGGCGCCAGCGCAGCCTCGTGCTGCCCCGCCACGTCAGCATGTACCTCTGTCGCAAGCACACCGAGCGCTCCTTCCCTGAGCTCGGCCGCTTCTTCCAGCGCGACCACACCACCGTCCAGCACGGGGTGAAGAAGGTCGAGAGCAACCTCGAGCAGGGCGATCCCGAGCTTCGTCGCGCCCTGCGCTACCTCGAGCAGTCGCTGGGCTGAAGCGCGCCCTCGCCGCCGCCGCCCGCTGCCACGGCGCAGGTCTCCGACCCGGAGACCTGCGCCGTCGGCGCTTCAGGGCCCGGTCTCGGCCCCGCCAGGGCCGCGCCGGCCCGGGAACCGGTCGATCCTTACTAGAGGGCCCCAAGCGCCCCGGTCCGGCCCCCGGGCCTCCCCGCCACCAAGGGCCCCGCCACCGTGGGCCCCGCCGCCCGACGTCCACGGTGGCCCTCGCCCCCGGTGCCCCCCCGCCCCCGGTGCCCGCGAGACCCCGGTGGGGGGGGCCGCCCGGGGCGGGCCCGCCCCCCGGGGCCCCCCCCGGCGGCCCCCCGCCCC
>CAXQUZ010000366.1:0-5900 GCA_964226865.1 Myxococcota bacterium
GCCGTCGCCGTCGAAGTCGCCCCCCGTGACCACCGCAACGCCGAGCGCCACCGCGGTGGACGGGGCGGACCAGGTGGTGTCTGGGGTGTCGCTGATCCCCGTGGCCGAGCCGTTGTGGATGTCCACGACCCAGCCGCTGGTGGTGCTGCCGCTGATCACGAGCTCGTTGTGTCCGTCGCTGTTCAGGTCTGTCGGTGCGCTGCGATAGGCCACGTAGGATTCACCGGGGGCGTACTCCAGCGACTGGGGCGCCGTCGTCAGCACCGGGTCCACCGTCACCGGGAACACGGCCCCGTCCACGTCGACCTCGAGGACGAGCTGGTCGTCGTCGAGCGCGATGGTGAGCGCCAGCGCGGTGCCCTCGGCGTCCCAGGCCGCGGCCCCGGAGAGCTGCCAGGCGGTGGCGTCGAGGTCGTAGAGCACCCCGCCGTGGTCGCCCGCCTCCGTGGCGATGGTGCCCTCGAGGGCGAGCTCGAGGCGCACCGTGTCGGCACCGTCGGGCGCTTCGTGGACGGTGTAGCCGAACTCCACGCCGTCTTCGAGGCCCACCCACCACGCGGTGATGCCGTCGTGGCGGGCCTCGATGCGGGGGGTGCAGGTGTCCATGTCGGCGGCGATGCAGCGGCCCTCGTGCGGGCGGGCCGGGCCGAGGGCTGTGAGCCGGCCGGGGGGGCCCCAGCGGTCCAGGGTCAGGGTCAGGGGCACGTCGCGGGGGCCGATGGACAGCCCGTCGACACCGAGCCGGGCGTCGCCCTGGGCGCCGGGCATGGCGACGCTGTAGCCGGCGCCGGTCGGCTGAAAGGCCTGGGCTCTGACGCCGAAGCGGTCCTGGACGGCGGTCCAGCCCTGGTCGGTCGGTGCGCCCGTGTCGTGCTCGTCCACGGGGAGGTCTCGCTTGGGAGTCGGTGCGTCGGGCACCGTGACGGCCTGGCAGCCCAGCAGGGCGAGGAGGGATGCGGACGAGAGCAAGGGCAAGGGGGCAGCGGGGCGCATGGGTCACCGCGGGTTGGCAGGGGCATGTCGTGCCGCCCGGGTAGCCTCTGCGGTGCGCGAGAGTGCCCCCTCCATGGGTGTTCGGCGCGTTCCGTGCCATGGTCTTCGCGTTCGGACACACCGCTCGCGTGTTCGGACACACCGCCTCCCCTCAGCCCCCACCCCCCTCCACCCGGTGCCCCGCCAGGCGCGCGGCGAGGGCCGGCGCCAGGGCGTCGAGGAAGGCCCGCCGCCGCCGCCCCCCGCCCTCTCGCTCGGGGGCCCAGAGCGCCCTCACCGCGGCCCCGCCGGCCGACCAGTCCGGCAACACCACGACCAGCCGCCCGGCGGCCACGGCCGGTGCGACCAGCCACTCGGCGAGACGGGCGATGCCCAGGCCGTGCTCGGCGAGCTGGAGGGCCGCCTCGCTGTGGTCGCAGCGGAGCACGGGGTCGAGGGCGACCCGGCAGGGGGTGCCGTCCTGGGTGAGGGTCCAGTGGGTGTCGTCCGGGCCGAGGTGGGGCAGGGTGGCGTGGCGGGCGAGGGCCCGGGGGTGGGCCGGCAGGCCGTGGCGCCCGAGGTAGCGGGGGCTGGCCACGAGCAGCCGGCGGGACCGCCCCAGCACCCGCGAGGCCAGCGCCGCGTCGGGGGTGGGGCCGAGCCGGAGCACGAGGTCGAGGCGGGTCTGGAGCAGGCGGACCCGGCGGTCGTCGAGGTGGAGATCGAGGCGCAGGCCCGGGAAGCGGGCGAGCAGCCCCGGCAGCAGGGGCACGACGTGGCGGGCGCCGAAGACCGCCGGCAGCCCCAGGCCCAGCCGGCCCGCGAGGGGCTGGGGACGCAGCTGGTCGCGGGTGGCGCGCCACTGGGCCAGCAGCGCCCCGCCCTCTGCCACCAGGCGCTCTCCGGCCGCGGTCGTGCGGTGGCCCCGGCTGTTGCGGTCGAGAAGGGTGACGCCGAGGTCGTCTTCGAGGGCCGCCACCCACTTGCTGACGGCGGACTGGGTCACCCCGAGGCTGCGGGCGGCGGCGGTGAAGCTGCCCAGCTCGACGGTGCGGAGGAAGGCGTCGATGGCCTGGAGCCGGTCCATGGGGCAGCCTCGGGGCAGCAGATCCATTCCAGACTGGACTGGAACATCGTCCCAGATGCCCGAGGTCGGGGGCAAGTCGCAGCGCTACAGCTTGGGTATCCCCAAAAAAGGAGGCTCTCATGTCCTTGTCCATCGCGTTCCTCGGTCTCGGTGCCATGGGGCGGCGCATGGCCGACCGGCTCGTCGCGGCGGGCCATGCCGTCACGGTCTGGAATCGCAGCCCGGCCCCGGTCGCGGCGCTCCTCGCCCGCCACCCCGGGGTGCAGGCCGCGGCCACCCCCGCCGCGGCGGCCCGGGGGGCGGCGGTCGTGGTCTCGATGCTCGCCGACGACGCCGCGGCCGCGGCCGTCTGGCAGCGCCCCGCCACGGGCGCCCTCGCCGGGCTCGCCCCGGGCGCGCTCTGCCTGCCCTGCGGCACGCTGCGGCCGGGCTTCGTGCAAGAGCTCGCTGCGGCGGTCGCAGCCCGGGGCGGCGCACTGGTCGAGGCGCCCGTCGCCGGCAGCACCCCCCAGGCTGAGGCGGGCCAGCTGCGCAGCCTCCTCGGCGGCGCGCCGGCCGATGTCGAGCGGGCCCGGGCCGTCGTGGCCGCCTGGTCCGGGGCGGTGGTCCACGCGGGCCCCGTGGGCGCCGGGGCGACCCTCAAGCTGATGGTCAACGGGCTCTTCACGGTCCAGGTGGCCGCGCTGGCCGAGCTCTTCGACCTCGCCCGCGCCCGTGGGCTCGCCCCGGAGGCCCTGCTGCCGCTGCTGGCCGAGACCCCCGTGTGCAGCCCGGCGGCCCAGGCCCTCGGGGCGCGCATGCTGGCCGCCGAACACCCGTCCTTGTTCCCGGTCCGACTGGTCGAGAAAGACCTCGGCTACGTCGTCGAGGAGGCTGGCGGCCCCGCCCGGGCAGGGGTGGCCGAGGCGGCCCGCCAGGCCTTCGCGGCCGCGGCCGCCCAGGGCTGGGCCGACGCCGACCTCTCGGTGCTCGACCGGGCGCGCCGCTCCCGCTGAGCGCCCGGCCCCCCGCCGCCTGTCCTCAGACGGCCAGGGCCGCCCGGAGCTGGTCGACCCGCTTCGCCTTCTTGAGCCCCTTGAGCCAGCGCTTGAGGGCCGGGTCCTCGACGTGGCGCACGAGGCTGCCGAACTTCGCCACCACCTGGGCTTCACCGGCGAAGATCTCGACGTACTCGTCCAAGACGACGCGCCAGAGCGCCGCCAGCTCGGCCTGTCGCTGGGCGGGCGTCGGGTGGGCCGGCGCCGTGCCCCGGATGCGGGCGAAGAGGTGGGGGTCGGCCAGGGCGCCCCGGCCCAGCATCAGGCCGGCGGCGCCGGTCTGGGCGCGCACCCGCTCGGCGTCGGCCACGGTGCGGATGTCGCCGTTGGCAATGACGGGAACGTTGATGCTGTCGACAATCTCGGCGGTCAGCGCGTGGTCGGCCTGGCCCCGGTACTTCTGGGCCACCGTGCGGCTGTGGACCACGAGGAAGTCGATGCCGGCGTCGGCGAAGGCCGGGAGCACCCCGAAGATCTGGCGGTCGTCGTCGATGCCGGTGCGGGTCTTGACCGACAGCGAGCCGGGCACGAGGGCGCGCAGGGTGTGGAGCATGGGCGCGACGGTCTCCGGGGCGCGAAACATGCCGCCCCCGGCCAGCACCGAGGTCATGCGTCCCCAGGGGCAGCCCATGTTGACGTTGATGTGGCGCACGCCGGCGTCCACGAGGGCCGCGGTGGCCTCGACCACCCCCTCGTCGGCGCTGCCGATGACCTGGACCACCAGCGGGATGTCGCCCACCTCGGCGGTCGCCTCGACGAAGTCCGAGGCCGCGACGGGCTGGGCCGCCCCCGGCCGCACCCGGACGAACTCGGTGAAGACCACATCGGGACGGACGGCCGCACCGTAGGCCCGGCGCAGGCCCCGGTTGGTGAGGCCCTGCATGGGCGCCAGCAGGAGGGGCAGGGGACCGGACCAGGGCAGGGGCATGGGGACGCTCGGCTCCCCCGGGAGGGTGGGGCGGGGGAGGCGGGGCCCTAATCGACCGGCGGCCGCCCGTCGGCCGGCACCGGCGCCCCTGCCATCGCCCGGCGCAGGGCCCGGCGGCTCGCCCGGGACCACCCCGGGGGCCGGGCCGCGGCGGCCGCCCGCCGGTCGAGCGTGCCGGCTGCGGCGCGGGCCTCGCCGATGCGCGCCGAGACCGCCGGCCCCAGGTCCCAGCGGAGGGCCTGGGCCGTGTTCAGCGGCGGCATCGCGGTCTCGGCCAGCGCCAGGGCCAGCCCGGGGCAGAGCTCGGCCGCGGCGAGCCAGGCCAGCGGCGAGGGGGCCTGGGCGGGGTGGTCGGGGGCCGCTCTCGCTGCCGCCACCCCGTCGACGTCGCACCGGGCGAGGGCGTCGTCGAGGGCCGCCAGCGCGACCGTGGGGATCTCGCTGCGCCGGTAGGGCCCCCACTGGAAGGCCGCCGGTGCCGCGCGCCAGCCCGGCGGCAGCTCGGTCGGGTCCGCCCCCGGGGGCCAGTGGCCCCAGCGCAGCATCTCGAGGGGCTCCTCGCCCACCCGCACGGCCCAGTAGCGCGCGGCGGGGCCGTCGGGGGCGACGGTGGCCACGCCGAGCATGGCGGCGACCGCCGGGGGCCAGGCCGGGGTGGGGCGGTGGTGGGGGTCGAAGGCCCCGCGGGTGTCGGGCAGCGGGGCCGCGCCCTGGCCGAACCAGGCCGCGACCCCCGCGCGCGTGTCACAGGCGCCCAGACCGTTGCGCAGCAGGGCGCCCTGGTCCGCCGCGAGGGCCGCGGGCACGAGGGGGCACAGGTCGAAGCCCGCCGCGCCGAGGGCCGGCCACAGCCAGGGCTCGGGGGCGGCCGCGCCCGGGGGCAGGGGGCGGCGGGGGCCCTGGTGGTCGGCGAAGGCGGGGTCTTCGGTGCGGGTGTGGCTGTGGAGCTCGCGCCGGGCGACCATGGAGACCGGCACGAGCGGGGCCAGGGCCCGGGCCTGGTCGTGCTCGCCGGCCTCGATGTGGTGCACGAAGCGGTCGGCCACCACCCCGTGGTCCATGCCGTGGCGGGCGAAGAGCAGGGGCACGGCCGGGTCGGCGTGGGCCGCGACGAGCCCCCCCACCGTGAGCGCCTCGCGGCGGGCGGGGGTGTGGCCGGGGGTGGGCCGCCGGGCCTGATCCACGGCGGCGGGGATGCCGACAGGCGGGGCGAGAATGACGAGCAGCGGGATGATCAGGGGCGTGTCGGGCCGCGGGCCCCGGGCCGGCGCGAGCGTGCGCTGGGCACAGACCGTGTGCCAGTCGTCCCGGTGGCCGCCGTGCGCCCAGCCGCCCACGATGCGCTCGAGGGCGGCGAGATCGGGCGGGGTGGCGAGCAGGGCACCACAGACCGGGGGGGCGCCCGGCTCGGGGACGGGCGCGGCGGCGGCGGCGCTCTGCAGCGCGAGGGCACGGAGGGCAGACATGGGGCACGGGAGGGGCTGTGGGCGCCGCCGACCGACCCCCGGGCCGCCCAGGCTACTCCGGAGACCGGCCGCCGGGGCGCCGCTGCCGGGCCCGCCGGGGCGGCTCTGTGGCGGGCCCCGAGCCCGCGACCTGCACGGCCCGGTCGCGCAGCTCGAGCGGCCGGCCCCGGCCGAGCTGGCCCAGGTGGTCGGCGCCCCAGCACCAGACCGAGCCGTCCTGGCCCCGGGCGCAGCTGTGGTCCTGGCCGGTCGCCACCTCGACCGCCGGCACGGGCAGGGGCACCCCCACCGGGGTGGCCGAGCCCGAGTCGAACTCTCCCCCCTGGCGCGGGCGCCCGAGCTGGCCCCAGCCGTTGTTGCCGACGCAGCGCACCTCGCCGGCCAAGATCGGAAGAGCACACGTCTGAACT
>CAXQUZ010000367.1:0-11120 GCA_964226865.1 Myxococcota bacterium
CCTCGACGAGCTGGGAGGTGGGGCCCCGGAGCAGCTTCACCACGCCCCGGGTGTGGCCGCTGCGGGCCCAGTACTCGGCGGCGTCGGGCGACTTGAGCACCTCGACCGTCTCGGTCTGGCCCTCCTCCGACTCGAGGGTGAGGGCGAAGACCAGCTCGAGGCTGTCCGTGTCGTCCTCCGCGTCGGCGTAGCTGACGCTCTTGAGCTTGAGGGCCTTCTCGATCCAGGTCTGGGCCTGGGTCTCGTCGGCCTCGGCCCCCTCGCGCAGCCACGCGGCCTTGGCGGGGTCGGCGGCGTTCTTCTGGAGGAAGGCGGCGCTGTCTTCGCCCGCGGCGAGGGTGAGCTTGGTCAGCGCCTTCACCTCGAAGGGCCACAGCGAGCGGTCCGGCAGCCGGGTGCGGGCGTACTTGAGCGGCCGCAGCAGCTCGTCGTCGACGAGGTAGATGTCGGGGGCGCCGTCGATGCGGGCGTAGCGGTCGCGGGTGCCGTAGACCTCGCCGCCGAGGCGGATCGTGATGGTCTTGCCGGCCTTCTGGATCTCGATCGACTCGGTGGCGCTGTCGAGCCCCGTGGCCTTGCGCTTCTCGTCGTCGATGTCGGTGAGCTTGCGCAGGGCCAGCAGGGGCGCGAGGTCGGCGAAGAGCTCCTCGGCCTTGTCGGCGGCCTTGAAGACCTGGTGGCTCTCCTCGTACTCGGGCGCCGGGGCGGCCTCGGCGGCGTCCTCGGCAGCGGCGGCCTCTTCGGCCCCCGCGTCCCCGTCGGCGCCCGCGTCCTCTCCCGCGGCGTCCTCTCCGGCGGCATCCTCGGCGGGGGCGGCGGGCGCGGGGGCCTTGACCTCGGTCCACCGGGTGTAGTCGACCCAGTAGTAGTCCCCGTGGGCATCGGACTTGCGCGAGATGACGGCCTTGTCCTTGTTCTCGGCGAACCAGGTGACCGAGAGGATGTCGTCGGGGGCGCCGGCCACCATGATGACCTTGCCGTCGAGCTCGAGGGCCGGCTCGGCGGTCCACCGCACCCAGCTCGCCCCGAGCAGCACCGCCAGCAGGCCACCGTAGACGGCGGCGCTCTTCATCGGGCCGTTCATGCCGAACCTCCCCGGCGGCGCAGTCGCAGCCGCACCAGGCCCAGGCCGAAGATGGCCATGGGGATGATGACCGAGCTGCCCCAGAAGACCCATCCCTGGCCCTTCTTGGTGTGCTCGATCTTGATGTCTTCCTCGTTCTCGATGGTGCCCGCCATCGCCTCGTCCTCGGCCAGCCAGGAGATGGCGTCGAGCACGGCCTGGGCGTTGGCGGCCTCCCAGCCGCTGCCCGCGATGTCGTTGCGCAGCCAGACGTTGCTGGCCCAGGCGGTGTCGCCGATGACCAGCACCCGGTACTCGCCCTTGCCGTCGTCCGAGGCGCCGCTGGCGGCGATGGCCAGGGGCCAGCTCTGGCGGGTCTCGACACCCTCGTCATGGGTGTAGTCGGCGTCGGTGTCGATCCAGGCGTCGGCGGTCGAGCGCATCACGACCGTGCGCTTGGCCTCGGGACCGGGCGCGCCCAGCTCCTTGAGGGCCACGGGGCTGGTCGTGAGGAAGAAGAGGGTGCGCGAGTTGCGGGACAGGGTCGTGACCGACTCGTGGGTCGAGTACTTGTTGGTCACGAGGTTGGCCCGGTCGGCGATCTGGCGGGTCAGGGGCACGAAGCTCTTGTCGCTGAGCAGGGGGCCGCCCTCCTCGATGCCGATGCCCAGGGGGCCGAGCAGCGCCGAGAGGCCGGGGGTGCCCGGGTCGACCATGACCCAGAGGGCCCCGCCCTGGCGGCGGTAGGCGTCGAGGGCCGCGAGCTCGGCCGGGTCCATCGGGCCCTGGGGCCCCGAGATGATGACCAGGTCGGCGTCTTCGGGGACCTCGGAGGCGAGGCCGTTGATGAGGCCCAGCTCCTTGACCTTGAAGTTCATGTTCTGGAGCAGGCGGCGCAGGTTCGAGTTCTTGCGCAGGGGGTCTTCGCCGGCGCCCCAGAAGGCCTCACCGTGGCCCACCGTCAGGTAGACGACCCGCTTGTCGCGGGCGATCCGGATGAGCGACTCGCGCACCTCTTCGTCGAGCTTCTTGAGCTTGCGCTTGGCGCTGTCGAAGTCGACGCCGATCTTGAGCTTCTCGACCTGCTGCTCGTCGCCCTCGCCGCGGGTGAAGACGATGTAGCCGTTGTCGCGGACCTTGAGGCCCTCGGCCAGCTCGTGCTCGACGGCGTGGTCGACAAAGGAGACCTCGAGCATGCCCGTGGGGAGCTGGTCGAAGTAGCCGCGGATCTCGGGGCGCACATCCGAGGTCGAGGGGAAGAAGAGCCAGGCCTTCACCGGCTCTTCGAGGCCCGCGACGATCTCCTGGGTGGAGGTGCCCGGGGCGGCCGTCTTGAAGTAGCCGAAGTCCCAACGCTCGTTGGTGTCGCTGGCCAGCCAGTTCAGGGGCACGAGCATGCACAGCGCCAGGGCCACGCTGAGGCCGGCGGCGCCCGCCTCCGAGACCCGAGAGGGCATCACGCGGATGGGCGAGGCGGCGAGGCTGCGGTCGACGAGCAGGAAGGGCACGGAGCCGGCGAGGAAGAGGATCTTCCAGGCCGCGCCGACCACCACACCGAAGCGCACGGTGGCCTCGTCGCCCAGGCCCAGGCCCGCGACCACGCTGTCGAGGCCGAGCCCGTAGAACACGAGGCTGGACAGGCCCAAGACACCGTAGATGAGGGCGTTCTTGTGGGCAGGCTTCTGGTCGTCGGAGGCGGCGCCGAGGCCCTTGGCCGCGACCGCCACGCCCCCCGCCGCGAGCAGCAGGCCCAGGCCCGACAGGGCCATGCGCGGGGCGCTGTCGTCACCGAAGATGCGCTCGCCCAGGAACAGGACGAAGAAGCCGACGAGGTAGAGGATGCCGGAGAGTCTCACTTCCACCTCCGGGCCTGCAGGGCGCGGGTGGCGAGGAGCAGGAAGGCGAAGACCACAGAGCCGAAGTACACGAGGTTCTCGGAGTTGATGCGGCCCCGCATGAAGGGCTGGAAGTGGCGGTCCCAGATGGCGATGTAGGCCATGAAGTCGGCCAGACCGCCCTCGGCGAGCCGCGCGAGGAACCAGCTGATGACCAGGAAGAGCATCATCAGGGCGCTGAGCACGATGCTGAGCAGCTGGTTGCGGGCGATGGCCGAGGCGAAGGTGCCGACGGCCACCGAGGCGGCGCCGGCCAGGGCCACGCCGAGGTAGCCGACCGCGAGCTGGGCGCCGGCGATCTTGCCGTTGACCATGATGAACAGCGGCATGTAGATGGTGCAGGCCAGCAGCATCAGCAGGAAGCCCCAGGCGCCGAGGAACTTGCCGACGACGATCTGGGCCTCGCTGATGGGCGCGCTCTCGAGCAGCACGAGGGTGCCGGTCTGGCGCTCTTCGGCGAGCAGCCGCATCGTCAGCAGCAGCCCGGCGATGATGACCAGGCCCGAGGTCCAGAAGAAGAACTGCTCCAGCACCTCGGCGGAGTAGGTCGCCTTCTCGGTGAGCCCGAAGACGTTGAAGAAGATGCCGTCCAGCAACAAGATGACGGCGGTGATGACCCACCCCCACCAGGTGTTGAGGTAGGTGGCGAGCTCGCGCCGGGCGAGCAACAGGACCACGTTCACTGGGCACCTCCGCGGGTGTCGGGACCGGCGAGCTCGCGGGTCAGGTCCATGAAGGTCTCTTCGAGCTCGTCGAGGGCGTCCTCGACCCGGCGCACGCCGATGCCGGCGCCCACCAGCGCGGCGACCACCTCTTCGCGGGCGTCCCGCGACAGGTCGAGCTCGACCTCGACCAGCCCGTCCTTCGCCGGCTCGGCCCGCACGGCCACCGCCGCCTCGATGCCCTCGAGCAGCGCCACGACGGCCGCCTCTTCGCCCCGGAGGGTGAGGCCGAGGCGCACGGCGCCCTTGCGGCGGTCGTGGAGGTCCTGCTCGGTGCCGATGAACTTGAGGTTGCCGTGCTGGAGCACCAGCACGCGGTCACAGGTGGCCGCGATCTCGGAGAGGATGTGGCTCGAGACGAGCACCGTGCTCTCGCTGGCCAGGCCCCGGATCACCTTGCGCATCTCGACGATCTGGACGGGGTCGAGGCCGGAGATGGGCTCGTCGAGGATGACGAGGCGGGGCTTGTGGATGATGGCCTGGGCGATGCCCACGCGCTTGCGGTAGCCATGGGACAGGGTGTCGATGACCCAGTTCTCGCGGCCCTCGAGCTGGCAGCGCTGCATCACATCCGGCAGCCGCGCCTCGAGCTCGCCCGCGGGCACCCCCCGCAGCCGGCCGACGTAGCGGAGGAACTCCACCACGGTCATCTCGGTGTAGAGCGGGGGCGTCTCGGGCAGGAAGCCGATGCGCTTGCGGAAGGACTCCGGGGCCGTCGCCATGTCGACGCCGTCGATGGTGACGGTGCCCGACGAGGGGGGCAGCAGCCCGGCGATGACCTTGAGGGTGGTCGTCTTGCCGGCGCCGTTGAGCCCGAGAAAGCCCACGATGGAGTTGGACGCGATGGTGAAGCTGACGCCGTCGACGGCGCGGTGCTGTCCGTAGTACCGGCTGAGGTTCTGCACCTCGATCATGGTCTGACCTCCGGTTGGACCGGTGCCCGGGTGGGGACCCAGACCTCCCCGCACGGGAGGCCTGCGCAGCCGCGGCAGCCGGGCCCGCAGGGGGCACCGCGGGGCGACGCGGGGGCCGGAGCGCAGGGGACGGGCGGCATGGCACCGTCCCGGTCGCGCACCGGCGGCCCCGGGCTTCGCCCGTGCCGCAGCGCGGGTGCGGTAAGCACAGCCCACCCCCCGGGCAAGGGCCCCGGGCGATTTCCCTCGGAGACCCGCGGGGGCGGCGGGGGGGCCTCGGCCCCCGGGGGCGGCGCTTGTGGGCCGCTGGGGGCCGTCCTGGCCGTTGCGGTGGCGGCCCGGGCGCGTGAGGAGGACCCGACCCGCCCGCCGGCTCCGTCCCCGGACCGGCGGCGCCCGTGCCCCGGAGTCCTCATGGCCGAGCTGTTCTCGCTGCACAACCTCTTCACCCTGGTGATGCTGGTCTTCCTCCAGGCCGTGCTCGGCTTCGACAACCTGCTCTACATCTCCCTCGAGTCGAAGCGGGTGCCGGCCGCCGACCAGAAGAAGGTGCGCCAGTGGGGCATCGGCCTCGCCATCGTCCTGCGCATCGTGCTGCTCGGCGTGGTGGTGAAGGCCATCGAGCTGTTCCAGGCGCCCTTCTTCGACCTCCATGCCGAGGGGGTGCTGACCGTCGACATGAACGTCCACGCCCTCATCGTGCTCATCGGGGGCGTCTTCATCATGTACACGGCCGTCAAGGAGATCAGCCACATGCTCTCCATCGACGACCTCGCCCACGGCGCCGGCGACACGGGCCAGCGCAGCGTCGCCGCCACCATCGGCATGATCGTGGCCATGAACCTCGTGTTCAGCTTCGACAGCATCCTCAGCGCCCTGGCCCTGACGAAGGTCTTTGCCGTGATGGCGCTGGCCATCGTCATCAGCGGGGTGTTGATGATCGTGATGGCCGACAAGGTGGCCGACTTCCTGGCCCGCAACCGCATGTACGAGGTGCTCGGGCTGTTCATCCTGCTGCTGGTGGGGGTGATGCTCTGCTCCGAGGGCGCCCACCTCGCCCACCTCCACGTCGCGGGCCACGAGATCCACGCGATGGAAAAGTCCACCTTCTACTTCGTGCTGGTCGTGCTCGTGCTCGTCGACGTGGCCCAGGGCCGCTACCAGAAGAAGCTCGATGCCGAGCGCCGGGCCGCCCAGGGGCCCGCCGCCGCCGAGGCGACCGAGGCCGGTTGACGTCACCCGTGGCGGCCGGCGCCGGCCCCCGCGCAACCCAAGCCGACGCGGGCGGGGCCCCTGCGGCGCGCCGCGCACACCCCGGGCCCGCAACCCCCGCGGCGCGCGCCCGGGGCCCGGCCCTCGTGGGCGCACCGCCTAGCCCTGCCGCGACGGGGGGCCCTCCGCGGGGGGGCACCCGCCGGCACGCGCCAGGCCGCCGGCCCCGGCGAAGAGCCCCACCTGGACCCCCGGGCCCGGGCGCCGGAAGGGAGAGGGCCCCGTCGGCGGCAGGGGCCGGTAGCCCAGCCGGTCGTGGTGGAGGGCGTAGAGGCGGCGGGTCGCAGCCCAGGCCGGGTCGGCGGACGCGTCGAGGGCCAGGCGCCGCAGCACCCGGTCGGCCCGGGCGTCGCCCAGACCGCTCCGCAGCCGCTGGGCGAAGACCTCGGCCACCCGCCCCTGGAGGCGCACCCGGCCGAACATCGCATGGGAGGCCCCGGCGGCCCGGCCCGCGGCGAGGATGCCCGGCAGCTCGTGCTCGTTGAGGCCCGGGATCACCGGCGCGATCGAGAGGCCCACCGGGATGCCGGCGGCGTGGAGGGCCGCGACGGCGGCGAGGCGGGTGGCGGGCAGGGGGGCGCCGGGCTCGAGGGCCTGGGCCGTGCGCCGGTCGAGGATGGGCAGCGAGATCCACAGCCGCAGGGCCCCGTGGCGGGCGAGCTCGGCGAGGATGTCGAGGTCGCGGGTGACGAGGGCGGAGCGGGTGATGAGGGAGACGGGGTTGCGGAAGTCGCGGCAGACCGCGAGACAGCGGCGGGTCAGGCCCAGGCGGCGCTCGAGGGGCTGGTAGCAGTCGGTGGCCCCCGAGAAGGCGATCCACTCGCCCGACCAGCCGGGCCGCAGGAAGCGCGCCCGCAGCAGCTCGGGGGCCGCACGCTTGACGAAGAGGCGGGTCTCGAAGTCGGTGCCGGCCCCCAGCTCGAGGAACTCGTGGTGGGCCCGGGCGTAGCAGTAGGCGCAGGCGTGGGTGCAGCCCCGGTAGGGGTTGACCGACCAACGGAAGCCCATGCTGGCGTCGCGCTGACGAGAGAGAATGCCCGTCGCTGGGTCATCTTGGACGACGAGCCGCGCCTCGGGGGCCGGGCCCTCCCAGTCGACATGGGTGGCCTGGAAGGGGCTCGGGGGGTTGGCGACACGCCGGGGCATGGCGCCCGCTAACCTGAACATCCGTGCAGTGCCAGCAGGGGCCAGCGGAGGCCAGCCGCGCGGCCTCAGTGGGTCCGGAAGACGTGGTCCCAGAGGGTCGTCGACACGCCGAACTTGCGGTCGGCGTGGCGGGGGCTGTGGTGGTGGAGCAGGTGGTGCTTCTTGAGGGCCTGGAACCACCGCGCCTTGAGCTTGAGGTGGTGCGTCGCGTAGTGGACGACGTCGTAGACCATGTAGCCGAAGGTGAAGCCGGCATAGGTCGTCCAGAACCAGACCGGCCCGAGCGCCGCCCAGAACAGCAGCCCGAAGCCCGTGCCGATGATGAGGCTGGCCGCCGGAGGCATCACGAGGCGGTAGCGGTCGAAGACCCAGTCGTGGTGGACGCCGTGGAGCAGGAAGTGCATCCGGGGGCCCCAGGCGGTGTCGGGCCGCCAGTGGAAGAGGGTGCGGTGGAGGCCGTACTCGGTGAGGGTCCAGATCAGCCAGCCGGCGGCGAAGCTGAGCACGGCGCCCAGGGGGCCGACGCCGCCGTGGACCAGCCCGGCCACCGCGAGGCCCAGGCTCAGGGGGGCCCACACCAGCGGCACCGTCCACCACGGGGTGCGCGACAGGCGGTCGATCCACTCGGTCTCGAACATGCGGGGCGACTCGGGCGAGGCACGCATGGGGGCTCCGGCAGGGGCGGACAGGCGGACCGCGGCAGGGTCGCACCCGGGGGGGCGGGTGTCGTATCCACCGGGTCCCCAGGCGCAACCGGCGCCGTCCGCGGTAGCCTCCCGTCGGCCGCCCCGCACCGGGCCGCCGCCCCCGTGCCGCAGGAGCCCCCCGTGCGCCGTCCCCTCGCTGCCTCTCTCTTCGCGGTTGCCCTGCCTGTGGCCTTTCTCGCCGGCTGCCAGGACGACCCGCCGCCCCCGCCGAAGAAGGCGGCCCCCACCCCGCCCCCGAAGGCCAAGGCCCCGCCCCGCGACACGGGCACCGCCCCGACCGAGAACCGCCCCCCCCGGGTGACCTCCATCAGCTGGGACCCCGTCCGCCCGACCACCCTCGACCACCTGCGGGTGACGGTGGAGACGGTCGACCCCGACGGCGACTACACCACCGAGCGCTTCCAGTGGTACCGCAACGGCGAGAAGGTGGTGCAGCTCGTGCGCGACAACGTGCCCGCCGCCGAGCTCAAGAAGGGGGACGTGCTCGAGGTCGAGGTCACCGTCCAGGACCGCGACGGCCTCAGCAACACCCTGCGCAGCCCCGAGATCACCGTGGGCAACGCCACCCCCGTCTTCAACCTCGACCCGCGCTCGGTGCGCAAGATCGACGGCCTGAAGGTCGTCGCCGAAGATCCCGACGACGAGCCCCTCACCTACTCCCTCCAGGGCGGCCCCCGGGGCATGCGCATCGACAAGAGCGCGGGTGTCATCCGCTACGAGGGCTCGAAGGACGAGCCGGGCGGCCACTACACCGTCCAGGTGGTCGCGACCGACCCCGACAAGGCCCACGCCACCTGGCGCTTCGAGATCGACGTCTCGCCGGGCAGCGCCGCCGCCGGAGAGGCAGCACCGGGCGGCAAGGCGGACGCGGGCACGGCCCCCGGCGGTCGGCCCGCACGCCGCCGCTGAGCGCCCCGGCCGCCGCCGTCGGGCGGGCAGGCGCCCATGTGTCGAGAATCTGACGGCCCACGTTGACGGTCGCGGCTTTGGGCCCCACCCTGCCCGCGAGGGGATATGGCCCCGGGGCAGGCCCCCGCTGGGCCCCTCGGAGCCGCGACCCGTCCCGCCTGGGCCCGGTCCCGCCGGCCCACGCCCCGCCCCCCGTCATCCTCTCCGTGTCTCTTGGAGGTCCCGTGCAGCGACCGCTCCCCCGACTCCTGATGGCCGCTGGCGTGCTCGCCCTCGGCATGAGCGCTCGCCCCGCCGAAGCCCGCCGCATGTCGCTGGATCCCCTCAACCGGATCCATGCCGGCTTCTCCGCCGCCGACCAGTTCACGGCCATGGGCGGCACCATCGGCCTCGACTCGCGCCTCACCCGCCTCGTCTTCGTCGACGTGGGCGTGTTCATGAGCGGCACCGACCCCGCCCAGACCACCGTCGACGAGTCCACCGATCCCAAGACCTGGTTCGAGCTGCGCCACGGCGTCTACGTGACCCCGGGGCTGCGCATCCCCCACCGCTACCAGGAGAAGGGCCTCAACTGGGACGTCATCGGCCGGGCCGGCATGGGCGCCGTCTGGGCCCACGACCCCTCCCAGACCACCACCGACGGCCGCGCCGTCCACATCTCCGAGCCCGCCGCCGTCTTCGGCGCCGACGCCCTCGTCCGCTGGGATCGGGTCGGGCTGCGGGTCTCGGGCAAGGGCTTCGCCTGGCGCAGCTACCAGCCCGTCGTCCAGGAGTCGGTGGGCGTGGTGCGTCCCCAGGTGGCCGTGGAAGGCGTCTTCCAGTGGTAGCCCTGCTCGCCGCCGCGCTGCTCGCCGCCGCGCCGGCCCAGGCGGGCATGACCGACCCCGCCGTGACCGTCGGCCCCGACATCGGGGTGCTCGGCCCCGGGGCCTCGCTCTCGGCCCGGCCCGGGCTGCGGCTGGGCTTCGAGCCCGACCGCCGCTTCGCCGCCGAGGCCTTCTACTCGGTGATGTTCGCCAACATCTGGAACGCCGGCATCGCCCCCGAGGCCCGCTGGTTCCTCTCCGACCACGCGCGCAAGGGTGTCTACCTCGGCGGGCGCATGCCGCTGGGCCTCATCGGCGACATGGCCAGCGCCGAGCTCGAGGGCACGGCCACCCAGGTCACGACCGACAGCACCGACACCGAGGGCTCGATCGACCTGACGGCCGACGCCGGGCCCGCCCCCGAGCGCCGCCTCGGCGCCGCCGTCGCCCTCCAGGCCGGGGTCGGCTGGCGCTTCTCCGAGATCGTGGGCATCGAGATCATGGCGGGCCCCGAGTGGGACGGCATCTTCGGCATGAACTGGCGGGCCACGGCGGCCCTCGAGATCATCATGCACAACGACCCCGACCCGGACGCGCCCCCGCGGCCCCCCCGGCGCTGAGCGGCCCGCGGATGTGACGGGCTCCTTGCAGGGGCCGGGCGACAGTCGGGGAGGCCCAGCGGTAGCTTGGCGCTCCCACCTCTGGCCCTTCCCGGAGCCCCCATGCTGCCCCTCATCGTCGCCCTCATGCTCCCCGCTCAGGCCCAAGAGCTCGTCCCCACCTGGGACTACAACAGCTTCAGCGACGGCCGCGACGCCGACGGCCGCGACGACTGGCGGTCGGGCTACGCCGCCGACGGCTGGCCCGGCTACGAGGGCTCGACCGGCACCTACGCCGTCACCGAGACCGACGACTCGGACGACGGCGGCGGCCCGGGCGAGGGCGGCCCCCACGACAACTGGCTGGTCAACGACGGGCTGGCCATCGGCGACGGCCTCTTCACCGCCCAGATCTACGTCAGCGACGACGACACGGCGGGGCTGGTCTTCCGGTTCCAGGATGCCGAGAACTACTACCTCTACACGCTGACGGGCCTCGAGGGCGGCAGCACCGGCGGCGGCGCCTCCCATCCCTACGACGAGGTCTCGGGCCCGACGGCCATGCTCATCCGCGTCGAGGACGGCCGGGCCGAGATCCTCGAGACCGCCGACTTCTCCTTCGGCTACGGCGAGGTGGGCCGCATCACCGTGAGCGTCAACGACGGCACCATCGAGGGCTGGTACAGCCGCGACGCCTCGGCGCCCCTCGACCGGCCCGACGAGGTGATCTCGGTCGAAGACGGCGAGGGCAGCTTCGGCCCCGGCGCCGCCGGCTTCTTCGCCTACAACATGGGCGGCAGCATCTTCAGCTCGGACGGCGCGGCGGCCTTCGGCGTGGTCGAGGCCTTCGACTGGGATGACGACGAGGACGGCATTGTCGACGACATCGACAACTGCGAGTTCACGGCCAATCCCGACCAGGAGGACGCCGACGGCGACGGCATTGGCTCGGCCTGCGACGACGACGAGGGCACGGCCGACGACGGCACGGACGGGACGGACGGCACCGACGGGACGGACGGCACCGACGGCACCGACGGCACCGACGGCACCGACGGCACCGACGGCTCCGACGGCACCGACCGCA
>CAXQUZ010000368.1:0-6829 GCA_964226865.1 Myxococcota bacterium
TAATGATACGGCGACCACCGAGATCTACACGTCTTAAGACACTCTTTCCCTACACGACGCTCTTCCGATCTCAGCTGGCCGACCACGGGCTGCTGCACGAGCTGGGCGGCATCCTCGCCGAGGTCCGCTCGGCCTTCTCCGTGCGCTACCACACCGTCGAGGCCACGGTCGAGGGCACCCGCTTCAGGGTCGAGGGCGACGCCACCGGCCGGGGCAGCGTGGCCGTCGAGGAGGGCCGGGTGCGGGTCACCAGCCCCGAGGGCAGCGTGCTGCTGGTGGCCGGGGAGCGGGCCCTGCTCGTGCCCGGCGAGGCCCCCGAGAAGGAGCGGGCCGTGGCCGGGCTGCGGCCGCCCCCCCACCGCCGCTTCCGGCCCCTGAGCATCGGCCCCCAGCTCGGCGGGGGGCTCGGCCACCACATCGGCCTCGCGGGCCCCGCCGGCGAGCTGCGCGCCGACCTGCTGACCCGGCTGCGGCTGCCCGGCCCCTTCGCCGTCTCGGTGACCGGCGGCATCGTCAACAGCACCACCACCACCCACATGCCCCTGACCACCGCCGGCGAGCTCTGGCTCGGGCCCGTGGGCATCGGCCTCGCCGGCGATCTCATGCTGGGGGTGCGCGAGAGCTGCGACCCGCCCACCCGCACCCTCGCCGTCTCCGGGGCCGGCCACGCGACGGCCAACCTGAGCCTGCCCCTGGCGGCCCGGTGGCTCTTCGATGCCCGGCTGCTCGCCGGCTGGAGCACGGGCCCCCAGCTCTTCGCCACCGCCGGCCTGAGCTACCGCCCATGACCGCTGCCCGCCCGCTCTCGGTGCTCCTGCCCCTGCTCTGTGGGGGCTGCGAGCTCTTCGTCTTCCACAGCTTCGTGCCCTGCGACGACCCGCCGCCGGGGGTGGCCTGGCCGAGGTGGCCGTGGGCACCGACCACGCCTGCGCCCGCAGCGTCGACGGCGCCGTGGCCTGCTGGGGGGCCGATCCGGGGGCGGACGGCACGGTGGCCAGCGCGCTGGCGGCCGGGGACGGGGTGGCCTGTGGACTGGTGGAGGGCGCGGTGGTCTGTGCTGGGCTGGACGACGCGGGCCAGAGCTCGGAGACACCGTCGGGGACGTCATTTTCGAGCATTGCCTTCGGCGAGGCCCACGGCTGTGCCCAGGACGAGAGCGGCGCGGCGGTCTGCTGGGGCGCAGACGAGGCCGGCCAGGCCACGGTGCCCACCGACGCGCCGCTGGTGTCGCTCGCCCCGGGCCAGGCCCACACCTGCGCGCTCTTCGAGACGGGGCTGCGGCCCCTCTGCTGGGGGGACGCGCCCGCGCTGCCGACAGACACCCCCCTGGCCCGGGTGGCCGCGGCGGGGCCGGGCGCCTGCGGGGTCGACCCCACGGGCGCGGTGGCCTGCTTCGGCACCGAGGACGCCGTGGACGCGGCGGCCCTCGGCGCGCCGGTGGCCCAGCTCTCGGGGGGGGACGGGGCCGTCTGTGCCGTCGACACCGCTCGCCAGCTGCGCTGCACGGGCAGCACGGCCGCCGCCGACGCCCCCGCGCTGGCCGCGGTCCAGGTCTCGGTGGCCCCCGACGGCCGCCAGGCCTGTGCCGTCACCGACACCGGGGCGCTGCGCTGCTGGGGCGAGACCCTGCGGGGCCAGCCATGAGCCGCCCGGCCCTGGGCGCGGCGCTGGTGCTCGCCGGCTGCCTCGCGGCGGGCGACGAGAAGGACGACAGCGCCGCGGCGGGCCCCCTCGACCCGGCCGGCTGCCAGCCCCTGGACTGGACCCAGGACGCCGACGGCGACAGCTGGGGCGACGGCACGGGCGCCCACAAGACCCAGTGCACCCGGCCCGGGCCCGACTGGGTGCTGACCCCCGGCGACTGCGACGACACCGACGGCAACGTCCACCCGGCCGCCACCGAGGTCTGCAACGGCACCGACGACAACTGCGATGCCCGTGTCGACGACGACGACCCCGCCCTCGACCTCGCCACCGCCACCACCGGCCACGCCGACTCCGACGGCGACGGCTTCGGCGACCCCGCAGCCCCCCTCACCGCCTGCGTGCTCCCCGCCACCCACGTCCTCGACGACACCGACTGCGACGACACCGAGGCCACGGTCTTTCCGGGCAACACCGAGACCTGCAATGACGGCCTCGACAACAACTGCGACGGCCTCGCCACCCCCTGCGCGCGCCTCGGCAGCTACGACGCCGGCGACGCCGAGGCCCAGATCACCGCCGAGGGCGGCTCCGACACCCTCGGCACGGCCGTGGCCGTGGGGCTGGACGCCGACGGTGACGGCCAGGCCGACCTGCTCGTGGGCGCCGACGGGGCCAGCCCCGGCGGGCTCAGCAAGGCCGGGGCCGCCTACGTGCTCTTCGGGCCGCTCACCGGCACCGTCCCAGCCATCTCGGGCGCCCGGCTCGACGGCGAGGCCACCGACGACCAGGTGGGCGACCGGGTGGCGGCCGCCGGCGACCTGGACGGCGACGGCTTCGACGACCTCGTGGTGGGCGCCGAGAACACCGACTTCCAGGCCGCCCAGTCCGGCGCCGCCTACGTGGTGCACGGGCCCCTGAGCGCGGGCACCACCGCCAGCCTCTCCACGGCCGTGCGCTGGGAGGGGCTGTCGACCTCGGCCTATGCCGGCGACGCCCTCGCCGGGGCCTTCGACTTCGACAATGACGGCAACGACGATGTTCTCGTGGGCGCCTACGGCGACGATGCCGCCTACCTGCTGCTCGGGCCGGCCACCGGCGGCGGCCTGCTGAGCACGGCCGACGCCACCTGGACCCACGGCAGCCTCACCCACTTCGGCGGGGCGGTGGCCGCCGCCGGCGACCTCGACGGCGACGGCATCGACGACCTGGCCGTGGGGGCCTCCCGCGACAGCACGGCCGCCTCCGAGGCCGGGGCCGCCTTCGTGTTCCTCGGCCCCCTCTCGGCCACCCCCAGCCCCGCCGCCGCGCCGCGCTGGACGGGGGGCGCCGCCGACGACGGGGCGGGCTTCGAGCTGGCCGGGGTCGGCGACGTGGACGGCGACGGGCTCGACGACCTGCTCATCGGGGCCACCGGGCTCGACAGCGGCGGCCTCGACGCGGGCGGCGCCCACCTCGTGCTGGGCCCGGCCACCGCGGGCGGCAGCCTCACGGGGGCCGCGGCCACCCTCGTGGGGGAGGACGCCGGGGACGCGGCGGGGCTCATGGTCGCCGGGGCCGGCGATGTCGACCAGGACGGCCGGCCCGACCTGCTCGTGGGGGCCCCGTCCCGGGACGAGTTCGGCACCAACGCCGGCAAGGCCTACGTCGTCTTCGGGCCGGTGACGGGCACGGTCGACCTGGGCACGGCGGCGGTGGCGCTGGGCGGCAGCGCGGCGGTCGACTGGTTCGGCTGGAGCGGCGCCGGGCGTGCCGACCTCACGGGGGACGGCGAAGACGACCTCGTGGTGGGCGCCTTCAACGGGGGCACCGGCGGCACGGCCTACCTCTTCCACGGCCTCGGGCTCTGAGCCGGCGGCGGGTCTCGGGGGCTCAGGCCGCGGGCGCCCGCCGGTGGTTCATCGCGGCCAGCCGGTCGAGGGCCCGGTCGAGCACGGCCGCCGGGGGCCGCGGCGCCCCCGCCTCCCACCAGAGCTGGTCGACGGCGAGGCCCGTGCCCGCGCGCCGGGCGTCGATGCGCCCCACCAGCTGGCCCTGCCAGAGCAGCGGGCAGACGTAGTAGCCCCAGCGGCGCTGGTCGGCGGGCTTGTAGACCTCCCAGACATAGTCGAAGCCGAAGGCCCGGCGCACCAGCTCGCGATCCCAGAGCAGGGGGTCGAGGGGCCCGAGCACCCGCAGCCGGTCGTCGGTGGGCACGGGCGCGGCGGCGGCGGCGAGGTCGGCCGGGCGCACCAGCCACCGGCGCCGGGTGCCCGGGAGGCCCACCAGCTGGACGGTGCCGGCGGCCAGGGCCTGGGCGAGGGGCGCGCCCGTGCGCCCGGCGGCCAGCGCGCTCCACCAGGGGCCCCCGGCCGTGCGCAGCAGCCCGATGGCCCCGAGGCGGTGGGCGAGGCCGTCGGCGAAGAAGTCGGGGGCCGGGGCGTGGGCATGGGCGGGAAGGGCCCGCTCGGGCAGATCGTAGACCCGCTGGCCCCCGCGGCGGCCCGCCGAGACCAGCTGGCAGCGGGTCCAGAGCACCTCGAGGGCCATCGTCGCCGCCTTGCCCGTGCCCTTCCACCCGCTCCAGTCGAGGGGCTCGACCCGGCCGTGGTCGGAGAGGGTGGCGGCCGTGACCGGACCGCGGCGCCGCACCTCGTCGAGAACGTTGCTCAACAGGTCATCATCGACCCGCTTGAGCCGCGCACTGAGCCGCCAGTGGGGCACGGCCCGGGCGTGGTCGCGCCAGGCGGGGAAGCGCCGGGCCGGCAGCAGGCAGCGCTCCTTGGCGAAGTGCTCGAAGGCCCCGCCGGGCATGGTCTCGGCCCACTGGCCGCGCAGGGTGCCGTCGACCCGGGCGTGGAAGACCAGGTCCGGGTTGGTGCCGATGCGGTCGATGGGGTCGAGCTGGACCTCGCCGAGGCGCTCGAGCACGGCGTGGATGCCGGCGAGGCCGGACGGGAAGACCGTGCCGTCGAGGGCGGCGGCCCGCAGCATCAGCCGGCGGGCGGTGGCAGGATCGAGCACGGGCACGGCGTCGGAGGGCATGGGTCCCGCTATCGCAGCCCGTCCCCGTCCACCCTCCCCGTGTGCCCGCGTCCCTGCCGCCGTGCCACACTGGCGCCGCCCGTCCCGCCCCGAGCCCCCATGTCGACCCCGTCCACCGCCACCGCCAGCGGCCCGGCCCACGACCTGCCGCCGCCCGCCCCCGGGGTGCCCCGGCGCACCGTGCTCATCGCCTCGACCCCCCGCACCGGCAGCACCCTGCTCGGCGACGCGCTCCAGGGCACGGGCCACTGCGGCGTGCCCCAGGAGTACCTCAACCCGCGCCAGCTCCGGGCCTTCGGCCAGCGCCTCGGCCCCGTGCCCCTGCCCACCTACCTGGGCTGGCTGCGCGAGCGCCGGGCCAGCGCCAACGGGGTCTTCGCCATCAAGGCCCACCACCAGCAGCTCGCCGCCGCCGGCCTCCACGACGCCGCCCGGCTCCGCGCCCTGCTCGGCCCCCTCGACGTCGTCTTCGTCCACCGCGAGGACGTCGCCCGCCAGGCCGTCTCCTACTCCCGGGCGGCCCAGACCCAGCGCTGGCAGGCCACCGACACGGCCCTGGCCCCGGCCCGCTACGACCTCGCCCACATGCTCGGCGCCCTGCGCGACATCTGGCAGCAGAACCAGCGCTGGGCCCAGCTCTTCGCCGCCCTGGGGCTGCGCCCCCACACCGTGCGCTACCGCGACCTCGCCACCGACTACGCCGGCACCGTCGCCGCCACCGTGCGGGCCCTGCGCCTCGGCCCGGGCGCCCTCGCCGCCATTCCGCCGCCGCCCCAGGCCCGCATGCCCTCACCCGAGCGCGAAGCGTGGGCCCGCCGATTTCGCCAAGACGCCCTGAAGCAAGGCATCTCCCCGCAATTTCTCGGACCCTCCGAGTCGGCCCCGGCCCAACCGGATAGGCCCGCGGCGCACCAGAGCCGGGCCACGGATGACCCGTGAGCCCCCCAGCGGGACGCCCCGCTTTCCCTGAACCACCGGCCGGGACCGTCCCTCGTATGGGCGCCCACCCGCCCGGAGGAGCCCGACATGAGCCAGCCCGACGACGCCGGATACGACCTCGAAGCCCGCCAGCTCTCGCCTGTCGAGACCCTGCGCCACTCCACTGCCCACCTGCTCGCCAGCGCGATCCAGAGCCTCTACCCGGGCACGAAGTTCGGCATCGGTCCCCACATCGACAACGGCTTCTACTACGACATGGACATCCCCGAGAAGGTCTCGGAGGACGACCTCGAGGCCATCGAGGCCGAGATGAAGCGGATCGCCAAGGGCAACCACCGCTTCGAGCGCACCGAGCGCACCGTTGCCGAGGCGCTGGCCTGGGCCGAGGAGACGGGCCAGACCCTCAAGGCCGAGCTCATCGCCTCCTTCGACACCGACGTGGTCAGCTTCTACAAGCACGGCGACTTCACCGACATGTGCGCCGGCCCCCACGTCCGCTACTCGAAGAAGATCAAGCACTTCAAGCTCACCAAGATCGCCGGGGCCTACTGGCGGGGTGACGAGAAGAACCAGATGCTCACCCGCATCTACGGCGTGGCCTTCGAGAAGAAGGAAGAGCTCGAGGCCCACCTCGAGCAGCTCGAAGAGGCGAAGAAGCGCGACCACCGGCGCATCGGCAAGGATCTCGAGCTGTTCCGCATCACCGGCGACTACGGCGGCGGCCTCGTGCTGTGGCTGCCCAACGGCGCCTACGTGCGGAAGAACATCGAGGACTTCTGGCGCTCGTCCCACCTCGACGCCGGCTACGAGCTGCTGTTCACGCCCCACATCGCCCCGCGCAGCCTCTGGGACCGCTCCGGCCACACCGAGCACTACACCGAGTCGATGTACGGCGCGATCGAGGTCGACGAGGAGCAGTACCAGCTCAAGCCGATGAACTGCCCCTTCCACATCGGCGTCTACAACTCGCGCCGGCGCAGCTACCGCGAGCTGCCCGTGCGCTACGCCGAGCTGGGCACGGTCTACCGCTACGAGCGCTCCGGCGCCCTGCACGGGCTGATGCGGGTGCGCGGCTTCACCCAGGACGACGCGCATATCTTCTGCACCGAGGACCAGATCGAGCAGGAATGCGCCGATTTCATCCGGCTGCTGTCCACGGTCTACGCCGATCTCGGCTTCGAGAGCTTCGACATCAAGCTGTCGACCCGGCCCGAGACGCGGG
>CAXQUZ010000369.1:0-4038 GCA_964226865.1 Myxococcota bacterium
CTCGCCGGCGTCGACCGCGAGCGCCTCCTCGCGCGCTGGGGGGCGGCGGCCCTGCGCCTCGCCACCGGGTGCGGCGAGCACGCGACGGCCGCCGGGCTGCTCCAGCACCCGCCCCGCTGCCCCGTGCCCGCCGAGGCCGCCATGGTGCTGGCCGCCCGCATGGCCTACGCCCGCATCGATCCCGACCGCCAGCGCCGCCGCCAGACCCTCGCCCTCGCCGACGCCCCCCAGCCCGCCACCGCCGCCGGGGCCGCCGCCCACGCCGACGCGGCGATGGCATGCCTCATCGAGGGCCCCCGGCGCAGCTACCACCACCATGCCGCCGAGTCCCGGCGCCTCGCCGAGAAGGCCGGCGCCCGCGAGCTCATCCTCCAGGCCCGGCTGCTGCAGACCGTCGACGTCAAGATCCAGAACCGGTGGGCCTACCTCGCCTCCCGGGCCCGCACCGCCGGCCGGGCCCAGCTCCGGGCGGACGCCTGCGCCCTGGCCGCCGTGCTCGCCCAGCGCACCCACGACCCGGGCGGCGCCGCCCAGGCCATGCTCCAGCTCCATGCCGAGCTGGGCCGCAGCCGCTGCGACGGCCTGCGCCCCTGGGCGGAGGCCCTCGAGGAGTGGCTCGCCGTCGAAGAGACCACCCAGATCTGAGCCGTCTCCCGCGCCCAGGGGCACGCGTGCGGGGGGCTCAGCGCCGGGGGGGGCCGCCGGGCGCCTGGTAGACCCGGGCCGCGGGCACGCTGACGAGCGCGTCGTCCTCGACGAGGTAGCCCGTGAGCCAGCCGCCGTAGACACAGCCCGTGTCGAGGCCGAGGGTGCGGGGGCGGTGGTCTTGCAGCCCGCGCACGGCGTCGTGGCCGTAGACCACGAGCCGGGCGCCCGTGTAGCGCTGCCACCAGAAGGGGTGGGCCGGGTCGCGGTCGTCCGGCCAGCGCCGCAGGGTCGTGGCGAGGCGCCGGTCGGTGGCCTTGGCGCCGCCCGTCGGGTGGAGGCCGCCGTGCACCACCGTGATGGGCACCACCCCGCCGCCCACCTTGCGGGTCAGCGGCAAGGCGGCCATCCAGTCCAGGGCCGCCGGGGGCAGCCCCAGGGCCCGGGCCCGCTCGGGTCGGCGCAGCAGCGCGTGGTCGTGGTTCCCGAGAACAGCCTCGGCATCAACATCTTGGATGATGCGCCACACACCGGGGGCGTCGGGCCCCTTCGTGAAGAGGTCGCCGGCGAGCATCACCCGGGCGGGGCGGGCCTTGGCCAGCAGCGCCGCCAGCTCGGCCGCACAGCCGTGCACGTCGCCCACGATGAGGGTGCCGCGGGGGCCCGCCCCGTCGAGAGCGGGCCCCCGGGAGCCGCGGGCGTCCGGAGCGGACGCGCCCATCAGGTCCACGCACGCTCGTGCATGCAGACCACCTGGAGCTCGTCGTTCTTGACCGCCCGCAGGGCCTCGACCACCGCCTCGGCGCCGCGCAGCGTCGTGATGGTGGGCACGCCGAAGCGCAGCCCCGCCAGCCGCATCGCCGCCTCGTCGTAGACGCCCTTGCGTCCCATCGGGGTGTTGATGATGAGCTGGATCTCGCCGTTGCGGACGTGGTCGACGATGTCGGGCCGGCCCTCGCGCACCTTGAAGACCCGCTGGGCGGGGACGCCCAGGCGGCTCAGCTCGGCGTGGGTGCCCGTGGTGGCCACCAGCCGGTAGCCGAGCGCGACCAGGGGCTTGGCGATGGCGCCGAGGGCGTGCTTGTCGCGGTCGCAGAGGCTCAGGAAGACCGTGCCGGCGTCGGGCAGCTTGAGGCCCGCGGCGATGAGGGCCTTGGCATAGGCGGCGCCGAAGCTGTCGCCCACACCCATGACCTCGCCCGTGCTGTGCATCTCGGGCCCGAGCAGGATGTCGTCGACCGTGAAGCGGCTCCAGGGGAAGACCGCCTCCTTGATGAAGTACAGCCCGCCGCCCTTCTTCTCGAGGGGACCGACCTCGGAGAGCTTGCGGCCGAGGCACAGCAGGGTCGCGAGGCGCGCGAGGGGCACCCCGGTCGCCTTCGAGACGTAGGGGGCCGTGCGCGAGGCCCGGGGGTTGACCTCGATGACGTAGACCTTGTCGTCCTTCACGGCGAACTGGACGTTGACCAGGCCGATGACGCCGACCCGCAGGGCGACCTGGGTGACGATGCGCTCCATCTCGGCGCGCTGGGCGGCGCCGAGCACCACCGGCGGCATGACGCAGGCCGAGTCGCCGGAGTGGACGCCGGCGGGCTCGATGTGCTCCATGACACCGGCGATGTAGACCGTCTCGCCGTCGCAGAGGGCGTCGACGTCGTACTCGATGGCGCCGTCGAGGAAGCGATCCATGAGCACGGGGTGCTGCTCGCTGACCTCGAGGGCCTCGTCGAGGGCGCTCTGGAAGTCGCGCTCGTCGTAGCAGATGGCCATGGCCCGGCCGCCGAGCACGTAGGAGGGCCGCACGAGCAGGGGGAAGCCCAGCCGGCTGCGGGCCGCCTCGGCCTCTTCGCGGGTGTGGACCATCGCGCCCTCGGGCTGGCGCACCCCGAGCTCGGCGAGCAGGCCGTTGAAGCGCTCGCGGTCCTCGCAGAGGTCGATGGCATCGGCGGGGGTGCCGAGGATGGGGCCGATCTTGTGGGCCAGCTTGAGGGGGGTCTGGCCGCCAAACTGGAGGATGACACCCCGGGGCTTCTCGCGGCGCAGCACGTTGCCCACATGCTCGGCCGTGATGGGCTCGAAGTAGAGCTTGTCGGAGGTGTCGTAGTCGGTCGAGACCGTCTCGGGGTTGCAGTTGACCATCACGGCGCACAGCTCTTCGTCCTGGACGGCGAAGGCGGCGTGGCAGCAGCAGTAGTCGAACTCGAGGCCCTGGCCGATGCGGTTGGGGCCGTTGCCGAGGATGATGATGCGCTCGGCCTCGGCCTCGCCGGCCTCGTCCTCCTCTTCGTATGTGCTGTAGAGGTAGGGGGTGTGGCTCTCGAACTCGGCGGCGCAGGTGTCGACCCGCTTGAAGGCCACCTCGGTGCCGTCCGCCAGCCGCCGGGCCAGCACGGCCTCTTCGGTGGTGGCGAAGATGTCGGCGAGGTGGGCATCGGGGATGCCGGCCCGCTTGGCCCGGCGCAGCTCGGAGGGGCCCACGTCCGACAGGAAGCGGCCGTGGAGGGTCTGCTCGACGGCGACGATGTCTTGGAGCTCGAAGATGAACCAGCGGTCGAAGCGCGAGAGCTCGTGGATGGTCGTGGCGTCGAAGCCCCGGCGCAGCGCCTCGAAGACGGCGGGCATGCGGTCGGGGGTCGGGATGGCCATCTTCTCGCGGAGCTGCTGGTCGGTCCAGCCGCGGGCGTCGGCGTAGCCGCCCTCGAGGCTCGAGACGGCCTTGAGCAGGGCCTCGGAGAAGGTGCCGCCGAGGCCCATGACCTCGCCGACGGACTTCATCGACGTGCCGAGGGTGCGGTCGGCGCCCGGGAACTTCTCGAAGTTCCAGCGGGGGATCTTGACGACCACGTAGTCGAGGGTCGGCTCGAAGCAGGCCGGGGTCTTGCGGGTGATGTCGTTGGTGATCTCGTCGAGGCGCATGCCCACGGCGAGCTGGGCGGCGATCTTGGCGATGGGGAAGCCCGTCGCCTTGCTCGCCAGGGCCGAGGACCGCGAGACCCGGGGGTTCATCTCGATGACGATGACGTCGCCGTCCTTGGGGTTCACGGCGAACTGGACGTTCGAGCCGCCCGTCTCGACGCCGACCGCCCGCATGACGAGCAGAGCCTGGTCGCGCAGGGTCTGGTACTCGCGATCGCTGAGGGTCTGGGCCGGGGCCACCGTGATGCTGTCACCGGTGTGGACGCCCATGGCGTCGATGTTCTCGATGGAGCAGACGATGATGGCGTTGTCGGCCACGTCGCGCATGACCTCGAGCTCGTACTCCTTCCAGCCGAGGATGCTGCGCTCGACGAGCACCTGGGAGATGGGCGAGAGGTCGAGGCCCCGGCTGACGATCTCGCGGAACTCGTCGCGGTTGTAGGCGACACCGCCGCCCTCGAGATCGGAAGAGCGTCG
>CAXQUZ010000370.1:0-4990 GCA_964226865.1 Myxococcota bacterium
TGCGGTGACTGGAGTTCAGACGTGTGCTCTTCCGATCTGACCTGGAGGGCCGTGCGCACCATGCAGCCGGGGGTCTGGGGGTGGTCGGCGATGGTGGCGCCGAGGGCCCAGCCGTCGGCGAAGGCCATGCCGTCCAGCTCGCCCGAGGGGTCGATGGTCGCGCCGTTCTCCGCGAGGCGCCACCGGCCGATGCCGTCGAAATTCTCGAAGCCCAGGCCGATGGGATCGGTGAGCCGGTGGCAGCTCGCGCACTCCTCGACCTCGAGGTGGACGGCGATGCGCTCGCGCATGGTGGGGGCGCTGGCGTCGGCCTCGGGGATGGCCGTGTTGGCGTCGGCCGGCGGCTCGGGAATGGTCTGGCAGAGCACCACCTCGCGGACGAAGATGCCGCGCTTGGTGGCCGAGGTCGAGACCACGTGGGCGTTGTTCGCGAGGAAGGCGGCCTGGCCGAAGAAGCCGCGCCGGCCGCCCGCCGGGTCGAGCCAGGTCTCAGCGAAGCCCTCCCGGGCCGGGGCGGGCACGTTGTAGAGCGCGGCCAGCTCGCGGTTCAGGAAGGTGCGCTCGGAGGTGTAGAGGTCGAGGTAGGAGCCGTCATCCTCGAAGACCAGGGCCTCGAGGCCCAGCAGGGTCTCTTCCCGGGCGGCGGCGCCGAGGGTGTCGCGCATGTAGGGGAAGACGGTCGGGTCTTTGGTGAGGGCGTCGAGCTCGTCGAGGTGGAGCATGTCGGAGAAGAGGCGGCGCAGGCCGTCCCGGGCCCGGGGGTCGGCGAGCAGGCGGTCGACCTCTTCGGCGAGGCCCGCGTCGGTGTCGAGGCGGCCCTCGGCAGCGGCGGCGAGCAGGGCCTCGTCGGGGATGGTGTCCCAGAGGAAGAAGGACAGGCGGCTGGCGAGCTCGAAGCCCGAGAAGCGCCCGTCGTCGGCCGTGTCGCCCAGCTCGACCCGGTAGAGGAAGTGGGGGCTGGCCAGCAGGGCGGCGATGCCGAACTCGAGGCCCGCGTCGTGGCCGCCCAGGGCCGCCGCGGCGAGGCCGCTGACCTCGACCAGGGCGTCGAGCTCGTCGTCGGTGAGGGGGCGGCGCCAGGCCCGCAGCCCCAGCGCCCCGAGGGCCGTGCGGGCACAGGCGGCGTCGAAGTCCGGCCCGTCGTCGCAGGGCACGTGGGCGGCCCGCCGGCTGTCGCTGGCGAGAACCTGGGAGGCGACGCTGTAGGCGCCGGCCTCGTACTTCTCGACGCCGTAGCTCGACACGGCGTTGCGGGCCGCGCCCACCGCGAAGAGGCCCTCGACCCGCTGCTCGGCCTCGAGGGAGGGCACGATGAGGCCCTCGCCGAAGAGATCCCGCAGGGCGTGGGCATACTGGGCGCTCGACAGGCGGAGCAGGGCCGCCGGGGGCGGGACGGCGGCCGGCACGTCGCCCCGGTCGCTGGCCGCGGGCAGGGCGGTGTCGTCCACGACATCGGGCACGGTCTTGTCAGCAGCCGGCTCGACCGCGCAGGCGGCGAGCAGCAGGAGCGGGAGCACACGCATCGGGCCTCCGGGGGCGCGCGCCCGGAGAATAGCCCAGGGGCGGCAGCCCGGGGGCGAGCCCGGGGCGGCCAACCAGAACATGTTCTCGTCACGCCGCCAGCGGCGCCCTTCAGTCCACCCGGCCCGGGTCGGTGAGCCAGGCGAGCAGATCGAGCAGCTCGTCGTCGTCCAGGCGATCGTGGGTGATGCGGGGCATGCGGTCGTTGGGCACCCCGCCGCCCAGGTCGGCCTTGCGGATGCGCGCCACGAAGTCGGCCGCCGGCGTGGCGGGCGGCGAGTAGATGAGGGGCGTGTCGTCGCCCTCGGGGGTGTGGCAGCTGCCGCAGTGGCGGGCGGCCAGGGCCTCGCCGGCGTCCACGTCGCCGAGGGCCGCGCCGCTGTCGCCGCCGGAGATGGCGTCCATGACGTCGTCTTGGCCCGGCCAGTCGTTGAAGCTGTAGTCGAGGGGCTGGGCCCGGGGGTCGCCGCCGGGGCTGGCGTCGATGTTCGTCTTCATCCAGGCCTCGAGGTGGGCCGCCTGCTCGGGGCTCATCTCGTCGCCGTTGGGGAAGTAGGCCGTGATGCAGATCTGGCCGCCATAGGCGCCGAGCCGGTCGCTGTCTTTGCGGTCCCAGCGGTGGCTGCCCTTCCAGGTGCCGCGGTGGGCCGCGTTCCAGGTGGTGTGGGCCGGACGGGTGAAGGCGTCGGCGTCCTCCTCGAGGGTGTCGCCGCTGTCGACCGCGTGGCAGGAGATGCAGCGGAAGGCGTAGGCCGAGCTGTCGCTCCACTGCTCCTCGAAGTAGATGCGCTCGCCCTCGACCGGGTCGGGAGTGCCCGAGAACTGGGCCGCCAGGGGGCTCTGCCAGCTCTCGAGGTCGTACTCTTCGGCCTTGTCGTCGCCACAGCCGACCAGCAGCAGCCCGAGCCCGAGCGTCCCGAGACCCGCCACGCGCGGGCCAGACCGGTGTTGGACCGGCCGGGCCGGCCCTCCATCCACAGACACATCCATCATGCGACCTCCGTCGATGGAGGGCCCGATGCCGGAGGGCGCCGCTGGCTTCAGCGTGCGTCGCCGATGGCCAACAGCAGCCCGACGCCGTAGCCCGTGCCCCGGTCGTCGCTGCCCCAGGCGGGGCCGGCGAGGTCGATGTGGCACCAGGGAGGCGCCCCGTCGGGCAGGTGGTTGGCGATGAACTGGCCCGCGCAGGAGCTCTGGGCGTTGGCCCGGTCGGCCACGCTGTTCTTCATGTCGGCCACCTTGCTGGCGAACTCCTTGCGGAACAGCTCGGGGGCGTAGATGAGGGGGTGGCAGGGCTCGCCGACGCCCCGGCCGGCGGCCACGACGTGGTCTTCGAGGGCCGCGTCGCTGCAGTAGAGGGCCGCGTGGGCCTTGCCGGTGGCCACGAGGGCGGCGCCGGTCAGGGTGGCGAGGTCGAAGAGGGCGTCGAGCTGGTGCTCGGCGGTAATCCAGGCAACGCCGTCGGCGAGCACGAGGCGGCCCTCGGCGTCGGTGTTGTTGATCTCGACGGTCTTGCCGCTCTTCATGTGGAGGATGTCGTCTGGGCGGGTGGCCTCGGGACCGACGGCGTTCTCGGCGAGGCAGAGCACGGCCGTGATGGCGTGGTCGACCTTGGCGGCACAGGCGGCCTGGAAGGCCCCGAGCACGGCGGCGGCGCCCCCCATGTCGCCCTTCATGCCCGGCATGGCGGTCTTGCCCTTGATGCTGAGGCCGCCGGTGTCGTAGACGATGCCCTTGCCCACCCAGCCCACGTGGCGGGTGGCGCCCGCGGGACGCCAGGACAGGGCCACCAGCGCCGGGCCCGCCGTCGCCGCACGGCCCACCCCGACCAGGCCCCCGAAGCCGCCGTCGACGAGCTCCTGGCCGCGGATGACGCGCACCTCGGCGCCCACGGCGGCCGCGACGGACTCGGCCCGGGCCACGAAGGCGTCGGTGTCGAGCACGCTGGTGGGCATGTCGAAGAGCTCTCCGGCGAGCCGCACCCCGTCCATGGCCGCCGGCAGCAGGGCGTCGTCGAGGGGGCCCTCCGGCCCGCGGACCGAGACGTGGACCTGGCGGGTGGTGGTCTTGCCCGAGCGGGCGTCGAAGACGGGGAAGGCCCGGGCGACGGCGATGGCGCTGGCCACGGTGTGGGCCGGATCGTCGACGAGCACGACCACCGCGGCCACCGGCCCCGTCGCGAGGCGGGCGAGGGCGGGGATGGCCCAGGACCGGGAGGGGCTGTTGTGGCGGGAGCAGGGCTCGGGCAGCACCCCGAGCACCACCTTGCGGGCGCCCACGAAGGTCGCCGCCGAGGCGCCCCGGTCGCCGCCCTTGGTGCGGGCGAGCATGGCGTCGCGGGTGGCGGCGTCGAGGCCCGAGAGGGCGAGGCAGTCGGCGCTGCGCAGGCGCTCCGCGCGGCCGATGATCACCAGGGTGGAGAGGGCGCTATCCTCGGGGAAGGCCAGGGCGCGCTCCCAGCGCAGGTCGACGGTGGTGGGCATGGACGGTTCCGATGGGCTGGAGGTTCGGGTGCGCTTCGAGCCCGGTTCCCAGGAGGTCCGGGCGCACAGGGGGGCGCGACTCTACGACATCGCCCGGGCCGCCGGGCGCCCGGTGGCGAGCGCCTGTGAGGGCACGGGGGTCTGCGGGCGCTGCGGGCTGCGGGTGGTGGCGGGGGCCGAGGCCCTGAGCCGCGAGGGCGCCCTCGAGGCCCGCCGGAAGCGGGCCAACCGGGTCGACCCCGCGCTGCGCCTCGCCTGTCTGGTGGCGGTGCGCGGCGACGTCGTGATCACGGCCGACTACTGGTAGCCCAGCCGGGGGCGCTGTCGCGCAGCGAGACCGGGCGGCCGCTCAGAGGTTGGGCAGGGCGCCGTCACAGAGCAGCACCACGCCCCGGTCGAGGGGCACGGCGTGGGTCGGCACCCGGCCCGGGTCGAGCTCGGCGAAGTAGTCCGGCGTCGCGTTGCCCGAGAGGATGCAGTCGACGGCCGCGTTGGCGTAGGGACGCAGCTCGCGGTGGAGGTCGCGGGCGCAGCGGTGCTGGCCGGTCTCGGTGAGCTTGCGGCCACACTCGCTGGCGACGGCGGCGTGCACGATGCCGGCCCAGACCCCGTAGGCCCGGTCGCGATCGTGCTGGGAGGTGGCGGCGGCCAGGGCCGGGATCTCGGGCTCGAGCTCGTCGAGGCGCAGGGCCACGGGCACGAGAGGACCGCCCACGGCGCTGTCGTCGGCCGGGGCGCCCGTGCCGGCCGCCTCGGGGGGCAGCGCGAGGCCCAGGGGATCGCCGCCGAGGGCGACCATGGCCGGCGCGTCGAGGGGCTGGAAGACCGCCTTGCGGAAGGGGCCCGGGCCCGCCGGCCCGCCGCCCAGGGCCACCGAGGCCCGCTCGGGCGGGGCCGCGGCCGGGGCGGCCGGGAGGGGCACCGCCGCGGCCTCGGCCCGGCGCAGCCGCTCTTCGGTGTAGGCGAGCTGCCAGCGCACGATCTCG
>CAXQUZ010000371.1:0-4166 GCA_964226865.1 Myxococcota bacterium
CGTCGCCACCCGGCCCAGCTCGCCCGCCGGGTCGGCCTTGAGGTCTTCGTAGCGGAGCAGCAGCCCGGGGCGCCCGTCGGCCACAGCGGCCCAGCTCTCGACGTTCTCGGCCCAGCTGCCGATGCCCTGGCGGTGGCGCTCGGGCGGGGCCCCCTGGGCGAGCACGATGCGCAGGTAGACCGAGATGAGCTCGTTGAGGTCGGCCGCGGTCGCCCGGTCGCGCCCGTCGGCGGCGAGCTTGCCGTCGAGCTGGGTGAGGGCGAAGAAGCGGGCCTCGCTGAGCAGCACGTCGGCCGGGTGGCGCACGAGGCGGATGAGGGCCGCCCCGAGGGGGTAGCGGGCCGCGTGGGGCCCGGCGGCCTTGTGGCTGAGCACGATGCCCCCGTGCTCGACTGCACCCAGCGCATATCGCATGTCGGCGCCATGCAGCGACGGCATGGTCATCGCCAAGTCGGCCGAGCGCGCCAGCGGCCCGTGCACCAGCCCGTGCAGGGCCGTGCGCAGCCAGGTGGAGCCGGACTTGGGAAAGCTGGCCAGCCAGACGAGGCGGTTCATCGCAGCACCCGCACGGGAGGGGGGCGGGCACCGTAGCGCGCCGGGCCGGGCCCCACCGTGAGAAGATGCCGGCCCCGGGAGACCACCATGGACCGCATCGGACTCGCCTGGGAGCTGAGCAGCGTGACCGGCTGGGGGCTCTACGGCCTGCAGATCGCGCTCCAGCTCCTGCGCCGCGACGACCTCCAGCCCGAGCTCTTCAAGCAGCCGAGCCAGCTCGCCCCCGGCCCCCTCGCCGCGGCGGCCCTCGCGCCCGTGCTCGCCCGCCAGCGCCAGTGGTTCGCCCGGGTCCAGCAGAGCCGCCAGCCCCAGTCCGTGCCCTTTCCCGTGCTCAAGACCCTCCAGTCCGACTTCACGGCCATGGGCGCCGGGGCCTGGTTCTTCGGCCAGCCCGACGTCGGCGTGGTCTTCTTCGAGAACACCCGCTTCTCCCCCGAGAGCATCGCCCGGGCCCGGGCCCTGCCCCGCGTCGTCGTGGGCAGCAGCTGGAACGCCCGGGTGCTGGCCGCCCAGGGGCTGACCAACGTGGCCACCGTGCTCCAGGGCGTCGACCTGCGCCGCTTCCACCCCCGCCCGGGCCCCCGGCTGCTGCCCGGCCGCTTCGTGGTCTTCTCGGGGGGCAAGCTGGAGCACCGCAAGGGCCACGACCTCGTGCTCGCCGCCTTCCGGCGCTTCCGCGCCCGCCACCCCGAGGCCCTGCTGCTCACCGCCTGGCAGTCCCCCTGGCCCGAGAAGGCCGCCACCATGGCCCAGAGCCCCCATGTCTCGGGCGTTCCCGAGAAGCGGGCGAACGGGCTGCTCGACGTGGTGGGCTGGTGCGCCGCGAACGGGCTGCCCCCGGGCGCCGTCGTCGACCTCGGCCTCGTGCCCAACCAGGCGCTGCCGGATCTGCTCGCCGACGCCGACTGCGCGGTCTTCGCCAGCCGCTACGAGTCGGGCACGAACCTGCCGGCGATGGAGTGCATGGCCATGGGACTGCCGGTGGTGCTCAGCGACAACACCGGCCACCAAGACATCATCGACCCGGCCCACTGCTTCCCCCTGCGCCGCCAGGGGCCGGTTGCCCCGCCGCCCGGCTGGGGGGGCGAGGGCTGGGGCGAGAGCGATGTGGACGAGCTCGACGCCGCCCTGGAGCAGATCTTCCAGGACCGCGCCGCCGCCGCCGCCCGGGGCCAGCGGGCCGCCGCCGCCATGGCCCGGCTCTCGTGGCCCGGCCAGGTCGACCAGCTCATCGCCACGGTCCAGGCCGCCGCCGGCTGAGGGGCGGCCCTCCCGGCTTCAGGCGCGGGCCGCGCCCCACTGCACACCGACCGCGCCCCAGGCGTAGGAGACGCCGGCGCTGGCCAACACCACCCGGTCGCCGTCCCGCAGCCGGCCCGAGCTCTCGCCGAGCTCGAGGCAGAAGATGGGGTCGAGCTGGCCCATGTGGCCGTAGTCCTCGAGGTAGACGGCCCGGTCTTCGCCGAGACCGCACTCGGCCAGCACGGCCCGGTGGGCCGAGCGCTTCATGTGGAGCAGGCCCAGGTAGTCGAGGGCGGAGAAGCCCGAGCGCTCGGCGGCCTCGTTGATGACGCGCATGAAGTTGGCGTGGGAGCGGGTGGCGAGGCGGCCCTTCATCGCGTCCACGTCGGTCACGTCGAGCATCATGGCCCCGGTGCCGAGGTGCTCGGCGGCCACCGGCGCCACCGTGCCGCCGGCGTGCACGTGGACGTCGTCGGCGAAGTCGCCGTCGGAGATGAGGGCGGCGTGCTTGACCAGGTTGCGGGTCATGTTGCGACGCAGCACCATGGCCCCACCGGCGGCCGCGAGGCTGAACATGAAGCTCACCCGGGGGTTGCGGTAGTCGATGAGGTCGCCGTTGCGGTAGCCGCCCGCCAGCAGCACCGTGTCGATGCGGTCGTCGGCCAGCATCAGGCCCTGGGCCAGCTTGAGCGCCGAGATGGTCGTGCAGCAGCGCTGGGCCACGTCGACGGCCCAGGCGTTGCGGGCGCCGACGAGCTGCTGGATCTTGATGCCGGACACCATCAGCGGGTGTTCCTTGTACTCCTCGCTGATCGAGATGACGGCGTCGATCTCGAGGGGATCCACGCCGGCCTTGGCGAGGGCCTTCTCGGCGGCCCAGGCGCCCATGGCGCAGGGGTGGTCGTCGGGACCGGGCATGGGCTTCTCGTGCACACCGAACTTGTCGCGGATGACGACCTCGGGGATGCCCGTGGCAGCGGCCAGCTCGGCCGAGCTCATGCGGGGGGTGGGCACGTGGGTGCCGACAGAGAGGATGCCCATGCTCATGGGGGTGCTCCGGCGCAGATTGTTGCACGACAGCATATCTGCTGCACAGCAACATCACAAGGCAGGGGGCACGACCGACGGGGGGCGGTCAGAAGCTGACCGCAGGGCACGGGCGGATCCCGATAGCGCCTCCCTTCCCCTGCAACCGGAGCGGGCCGCCATGCGCATCCTCCACCTCGGCGACAGCCACCTGGGCATCGACCGGCGCTGCTGGGGCGGGCCGCCGGGCTGGTCCCGGGCCGACGACATGCGGGCGGCCCTCGACCGGGCCCTGGCCCCCGCCTTCAGGGGCGAGGTCGACCTCGTGCTCCATGCCGGCGACGTCTTCGATCGCTCGCGCCCGCCCCCGGCCGCCGTCGCCGCCCTGGCCGAGACCCTGCGCGCCCTGGGCCGGCGGCTGCCCGTCGTGCTGCTCGCCGGGAACCACGACCGCCGGGGGCTCCGGGCCCACCTCCCCCAGGCGCCCCCCGGGGTCCACCTCGTCGATCGCGCCGCCCGCCTCGTGCTCCGGGGGCTGCCCGGGGGCCCCCTGGCCCTCGCCGTCGTGCCCCACCACCGCCGGGCCGCCGACTGGGCCGCCGCCGCCGCCGCCGCCGTGGGCCCGGGGGTCGACCTGCTCCTGACCCACCAGGCGGTCGCGGGCTGTGGCGTGCCCGGCTTCACCTTCAGCCCCGGCCGCCCGGCCGAGACCCTGGCCGCCGCCCACCTGCCCGCGGGCGTCCACACCGTGCTCTCGGGCCACATCCACCCCCACCAGGCCCTGCGCTGCGGCGCGGCCACGGTCGTCTACGCCGGCAGCACGGCCCGCACCTCGACCGGCGAGGGCCCCACCCCCAAGGGCACGGTGCACTGGTGCTGGGAGGACCGGCTGCGGTGGCGCTTCGTGCCCCACGCCAGCCGGCCGCTGGTGCGGGTCGCGCGCCCCGACGAGCTCGCGGGGCTGCCCCGGGGGGCCCTGGTGCGGGTGCCCCCGGCACAGATCCGGGCCTGGGGACCCGCGCTGGCGGCCCGCGGGCTGCGGCTGCTGCTGCCCCCCGCCGCGCCGGCCCGGGGGCGTCCGCGGCCCAAGCCCGTCTCTGGGCCGCAGCTCTCGCTCTTCGGTGGGCCCGCCGGCCCGGTGCCGCCGGGTCCATCTACGAAAAACTTCGTTGACGAACTCTGAAAAGATTCGTAGAAGAGGGGCGGCCCCCCGGGGCCCCGCCCCTTCCCCACCCGGAGCCAGCGGGTGTGCCACCGCCCCGCGGGGTTGTGCTCCCTGCGCCGCGCCGCCCCGGCCTCCGCGCGCCCGGCCCCGGCCGCCGCCCTCCCCGCCCCGGTCGACG
>CAXQUZ010000372.1:0-13595 GCA_964226865.1 Myxococcota bacterium
CCTACACGACGCTCTTCCGATCTGGCGCCCCGAAGACGAAGACCAAGAAGGAGAAGGAGGCTGCCGCGGCCTTGATGGCCCACTTCCGCACCGACATCGACTTCGACGCCATCAAGGGCAAGGACAAGGGGCTCTACACGCCCTCCCAGACGGGCTTGGCCATGGGCTGCTCGCCCAACGCGAATGGTGAGTGGAAGCCCAAGGACAAGGGCGTGGACCTCTCCGTGCTCTTCCTCGACCGCTGCCTCCAGCTCCTCAAGCCGGGGGGGCGGCTGATGATGGTCGTTCCGGACAGCCTGCTGTGCAACGCGAGCACCCGATACGTTCGCGAGTACCTCATCGGCAAGAAGGACCCGAAGACCGGCCAGTTCCACGGGGGGAAGGCCATCGTGAAGGCGGTCGTCAGCTTGCCGACCGAAACCTTCAAGCTGTCGGGGACCGGCGCGAAGACGAGCATTCTGTATGTGCAGAAGCGGGCGGCGGACCCGAAGGACGGGTCGCGCTTCGCCGATGAGGCGCAGACAGACGTGTTCATGGCTGTGGCCGACACCCTTGGGTACAAGGTGAAGAATCACCAGGAGGAGTACTTCGAGGGCGGGCGCCACATTCCCAATGATCTCGTACCGATTGTCGGTGCCTATGTGCGGGGGGAGTGATGGAGCACTTTCGTGCAAAGCTGACCGGGCGCTTGGACCCTACCCATTATCGACCAGCGTTGGTCGAGGCTGAGGAACGCATTACTTCGCAGGCGCACGTTCCGCTGGGTGCGCTGTTCAGAGACACCGGTATCGGTCACACAGCCGCGGTGAGCCCGCACAAGACTGACTCAGAAGCTGGCGTCCCATTTCTTGCGGGGGGCAGTATCCAGGATGGTGAGATACGTTTCGCTGCCTCCGACCGGGTCCGAATGGAGAGCCACACGGGAGTGATGGCTGGTAGCCGACTCCGGCCTGGTGACGTTGTCGTGGTGCGAAAGGGAGACTTGGGCCGGGCGGCAACAATCCCATTCGACGCGGGCGAAGCGAACTGCTCGTCCGAGATCATCTACCTCAAACCGAAGTTGACGACTGATGCGCACTTTCTGAGTTCCTTCCTGAACTCTCGTTTCGGGCGAATCGTGTTCGACCGGCATCAACGCGGGATGATGATTCCTGCTATCAGCCTGTATGATGTCCCGTCCCTACCCGTCCCAAATCCCCCGCACCCTGTCCGAACCTACATTGGCGGCAAGGTTCGCCAAGCCGAGTCGCTGCGCGCCCAATCCCGACTCCTGGTTCAGACGGTTCGGGATCATCACCTTGCGATGATCCCAATCCAGCCACGTCGAATCGAACGCTCATGGACCCACAGTGTTCCAGTCACGCTCCTCAGTGACAACCTAGCCGCCGAGGCCTACCCTTCAGTCGTCGACACCTACCTACGAGGCACTCAGTGGGTGTTCCTGGCCGACCTGTGCGAATCCGTTTTCAGTGGATCGACTCTGCCGAATGCGGAGATTGGCCAGACAGCATGTGACCAGGCCACGAGTCGAAGCTGTTCCGGGCTGTTCATGAAGCGTCCCTGCAATCGGGTAGTCCCTGGCCGAAGTTCGTCCCGCTGGCTCCGACCGGGCGACCTGATACTCACCAATGCTGCTCACGACCGTTCGTACATCGGAAGCGATGTGACCTTCTTTCAGGGAGGCCCACCGAACTTTCCGTCAACGAAGGTGAACGTTATTCGTGTGGATACCAGGAAGGCACCTGCCTCCTACATCATGACCTACCTCCAAACGACCCTGGGGTTCCTGCAGATTCAGGCCGCAGTGAGGGGTATCAGCGCTGGTATCGCTCCCCGAGACATGGAACGGATTCGAATTCCTGTGCCGAGCCTGGCCGATGATCAGAGAGCTAGATGGCTGGCGACGGATGTCGACCTGGCAGCCGCAGCCGAAATGGTCGAGTTCGCTCGAGGTCTCACCGCTACCGCCCGCCTCCTCGTCGAAGCCCTCATTGAGCGCAAGGTCACCGAGGCCGAGCTCATCGCCGCGCACACCGATCCCGCCGCCGACCGCGCCCTCCTCGCGCGCCTCAAGACCGACGGCCTCGACGGAAACGGAGACCCGCTCTTCCCCGACCTCGACCGCCTCTTCGAGCTGCTGGCAGACCTCCCCGACGCCGACCAGCCCGCCCCATGACCACTGCCCCCACCCCCTGGGCCTCTTTCGGCGACCTCGTCGCGGGCATCGGCGAGGTCGACAAGGCGGCCGTGCTCGCCGCCGGTCGCCAGGCTCGCCAGCTCCTCACCCTGCGCAACTGGCTCGTGGGCACCTGGCTCGTTCACTACGAACAACAGGGCCAGGACCGCGCAGCCTACGGCGCCCGCCTCCTCGACCGTCTCGCCGATGCCCTCAACCAGGCCGGCGCCAAGGGCCTCTCCGCCCGCAGCCTCCGCAACTGCCGCCAGGTGGCCCTGGCCTACCCGGGCCTCGATCCGGCGCCCGTCGCCAAACAAGCCCTGGGTCTCGGCACACCTGAGCGAATCTGGCAGGCGCCTGCCAAATCCTCCGCCCCCGGTCCGCTGCCGTGGCGGGACGCCGACTGGCTCCAGCGACTGTTCGCAGCGCTGAGCTTCACCCATCTGCTGGAGCTGGCCCGCATCGACGACGAGGTGGAGCGGGGCTTCTACGAGCTGCACAGCTTGAAGGAGGGCTGGTCCACCCGCGAGCTCATCCGTCAGCGGGCCACCATGCTCTACCAGCGCGTCGGCCTGTCCACCGACCGTGAGACCGTGCTCGCCCTCGCACGGCAGGGTCAGGTCGACGAGCGGCCCCGCGCCCTCGTGCGCGACCCCTATGTGCTCGAGTTCCTGGGCCTGCCTGAGCCCACCGTGAGCGAGTCCACCCTCGAAGACGCCCTCGTCGCCCACCTCCAGGCCTTCCTGCTCGAGCTGGGCACCGACTTCTGCTTCGTGGCCCGCCAGTACCGCATCACGCTCGGCAACCGCCACCACCACCTCGACCTGCTCTTCTTCCACCGCGGGCTGCGCTGCCTCGTGGCCGTCGACCTCAAGACCACCGAGTTTGCCCCTGAGCACGCGGGCCAGATGCGCTTCTACCTCAACTTCTTAGGCGCCGAGGTGGCCCGCCCCGACGAAAACCCGCCCATCGGCATCCTGCTGTGCGCCGGCAAGGACGAGGAGGTGGTCCAGTACGCCACGGCCACCGACGACGACGTGCTCGTCTCCCGCTACCTGCTCCAGCTCCCCGAGACGGCCCGCCTGGAGCAGTGGCTGCATGAGGCCCGCGCAGCGACCGAGGACCGCCTGCGAGATGGCGCACTGGCTGGAGGCGATGATGGCCAGTGAGCCCCGCCCCGATGCCCTCGGCGAGCTGTTCACCCTGGGCCACGCCCGTGTCCCCGTGGGCTGGGCGCTCGACGCCCCGGAGCGCTGCGGCCTCTGGTGGCGTCCTGACACCCGCACCGTGGTGGCCACGCCCGCCCTGCTTCGCCTCGGCGCCACGCTGCCCAGCGAAGGGGAGCGGGTCGGCGCGGTGCTGGCCACCGTGCCCCGCTTCCGCAGTCCGTGGCTCCGCCTCCAGGCAGCCCGGCTTCGAGACCTCGGCGACCAGGACGCGCTCGACGGCCTCCTTGAGACCATCACGGCCCTCGGGCTTGCGTCGGGTGAGGTCCGCGCTGCGCTGCCCACCGCCTCCCGTGAGTCCTCGGAACACACAGCGGTGGAGCTCGCGGTCTTCGGAGCGCCCGCCGACCAGCCTGCCGCTGCGCCTGGGCTGATGCGCGTCTTGGGCGCCACGGGTGGACTGGTCGGACAGCAGCGCCCCTCCTCGGTGGCTCCCCTCGTCTCGGTGGCTCCCGACGCCGTCGATGCGGCCTGGTGCCCGGAACGGCTGCTCCAAGCGCCGCACATCGACGACCAGCCCCCAGCAGGACTGCTCCCCGGTGCCGTACCTGCCCCCGGCCGCGACGCCCTCGATTGGGTGCTCCACACGCCCTGGGCCACGCTGCTGGCCGTGCTGGTCTACACCATGGAGGCCTGGGCCGCCGAGCGCGTGGGGGGGCTGGCGCTCGAGCTGGACCGCGCGCACGTCCAGCACTTTCGGCGTCCGCCACAGGTGCGTGCCGTGGTCACGCTGCCGGACGGCCGCGAGGTGGACTGCGGCACCTTGGGCGAGCTGTGCCTGCACGCCGTCGATGCCCTGGGCATGGCCGTCGTTCCGGTCACCACGGCCGACCAGCTCGACCGCGCGCTCGGACCGGTCATCGAGTCCCTCCTGGCGGCCGGCGTGTGGCGCTGGCACCCCGCGTCCCGCAGTCGCTACGTCATCGATCCGTCCTTCTCCCGGCTGCTCTACGGCGGCCGGGGCCACCGCAGCGTGTACCTCGGCGCCGAGCGGCTCTACACCACGCTCCGGGAGACGGCAGTGGCGTGGGCCCGCTCGACCGCAGACAGAGCGGCCGAGGGAGGAATGCCGTGAGCCGGCGGACCTCGCTCCTGTTGCGTCCACCTTCGTTCTGGACCGAAGCCCGCGACCCATGGGCCTGGCAGCGTGCACTGCAGATCCTGGCTCGCCTCGACGTGGTCCCAGATCCGCGGCCCGCGTGGCGCACCCACCTCCGGGACCACCTCTCGCGCCGCGCTGTGCCGGGGCTCTACGGCCTGCGCAGCGTTCCGGCGCCTGCGCGGCTGCTGGGCATCGGTCTGCTGCGCCATGACGGCCAGGGCTGGTCGCTCACCGACGAGGCGGACGGTCTCGCGAACTGTGACCGCGACGTGTTTCTCGAGGCGCTCGCCCCGCTGCTCGTGCGCCGCTCGCCCTGGCTGCGGCTCGCCTTGCGGGGGCTGGTCAAGGGGAGCTGGACCTGGGCCGGCGGCCCCCTGCCGTGGACGGTCGGTCGGCGGCTCACCATCGGGGCCGACCTCCACCTGCCGCCCGATGCGATGAAGCGGCTCCTGCCTCCCTCCGATCTCTTGGGAGACCTATGGGAGCCAGGGCGGCCGGACCGCGTCCACACCACGGCCGCGCCCTCGACCCTCTCGGCCCTCTGCGGGCCGCTCTACCTGCTCCATGCACGGGGGTGGCTCAATGCCAGCGGACAGCCGACCCTACCGGACGCGCTAGCCGCACACCTCGGCTTGGAGCCCCCCGCTGCGGCCCTTCGCCGGCTGACCCTTGAAGCCGCCGACGACCGTGGGTTTGCACCCTACCAGCCCCTGATGCTGGCGCTGTGGCGTGTGCTCTACCCGGGTCGTGCGGCGGTCGCCCTCGACGCCTGGGCAGACCGCGTGGTGGGAGACGGCATCTCCCGTGGCCACATCGAGGTGCATGCCTGGGCGCCCGGCCAGCCCCGTCATGGGCGCGGGCACGGCGGGGATAGAGACAAGAAGCTCGTGCGCTGGACCGTTCACGACGACTTTCTGCCGCCCACTGAAGCTCTATCGGGGCTTGGTGGCGGCACCTTGGATTGTGTTGGGGAGACCACCGAATGACTGCTGTTCGCCACCACCGCTGGGAGCCCACTGGAGTCACGGGCTACCCCATCACCCACCCCATCGTCGGCCAGACGGACTTCTACAACAAGTTCAAGGCCTGGCTGCCGCTCGTGGCGGAGGACCGCTTCGCCCACGTCTTCGCTGTCGTCGCTCCCTGGGGCGTGGGCAAGTCGCGCCTGGGCTACGAGATCGTGGCGCAGGTCAACGATGCCTCGAGTGGGTGGAAGGTCCGAGGGCCTTCCGGCGAGCTGGTCGATGCACGCCTCTTCGACCGCGACCGCGACCGCGAAAAGCACCTCGCGCTCTACATCCGCTATTCCCAGGTGGCCGACCGCCTCCTGAACCTCGACAACTGGTTCGCACCCGCGGTCTACAAGGCACTCGCCCCGCTCGCACGGGGGCGCTTTGACCGCTCCATCCAGCACCAGATCGCCAAGGAGGCCCACGATCGGCTCTTTGTCGATGGCTTCGAGCCCACTCGGCTCGCGGAAGCGATGGAGCTCGACCAGCACGGCGACGCCATCTACACCGACACCGAGCTGGCGACGCGACTCTGCAATGGCGCCTTCGCGGTGCTGCAGCAGTACGGCATCGCCAAGGTCATCGTGGTGCTCGACGAGCTCGAGACCGCGGCGGAGCGCGCGAGTGGGGGCATCGAGGCGGAGGAAGCCAAGGCCATGGACGGCCGGGCCATCACCAGGAGGAGCAAGGCCGGGACGGAGGCGGACGCGCGAGCGCGCTTCCCCTGGCTGCGGTTTGTGGCGCTGTGCTCCCCGGCGATTGGCGACGAGCTCAAGGAGGTGCAGAGCACCGACCGCCGGTTCGAGATCGTCGACCTCGCGCGCAACGCCTTCTCCGACGTCAGCGCCTTCGTGCAGTCCCTGGAAGCTGAGGGGCGCTTGCTGCGGAGCTACCCCTCGGGCCTCGTGGAAGCGGCCTACATGATGAGCGGGGCCAACTTCGGCTGGTTCAACGTCATCATGGCCGTCGTGGACCAGGTGCTGCAGCAGTCGACCGCCCGAGATGCCAGCGACCTTGCCCATGTGTTCGCGCGCGCCATCCAGATCCAGGAGCGCATCGGGCGGTATGTGCTCGACCACCGCGCTCTGGACGAGACGGAGCTGTCTGGCGACCTCCAGGACGCCCTCGCGAGACTGCTCTTCGGTCAGCAGCCGGTGCCTCTCGGTGACGTGGCGGCGCAGGCGCAGGCCTTGCTGGATGCCCGCAACCTCCACGGGGAGCGGGTTGCGCTGCGGTTCCACGGCGCCCATTGGTCCCGCCAGGCCTGCATGCAGGAGCTGGTGCGCAGCCGCTTCACCCGCCTCGGAGGAACGGGGCGCTACCAGGCGCCCGGCATCCCGGAGGCCATCGAGCTGGACCGCATGCTGGACGACCTCTCCACCCTCGCCGTCCACGACGCCCGGGGCGCAGGCCCCGGTGAGGTGTCGCTGCTGGTGCCCTCCACGCTGGCTGACTTCCTCCAGCTCGTCGATCTGGTCCATCCGCATCCTGCGGCAGAAGAGACCGCGCGGACCCTGTGGATGGCCTTCCACGGCGCGGGCGACCTACCCCCCGAGTCCGCGACCCACATCGGACCCTCTGTTGAGATGCTCCGCCGCCTGGACATTCGACTGCGCAAAGCCAGTGTCGGGACGATGCTGCGACTGGCCGACGAGAACGCAGCATTCACAGCCTTCCTCGACGTGGACCGCCCCACGGCCGAGCATCGTGTGCAGCGCGTGCTCACCGGCGCCATGCGCGTGCTGGACCGCAACTGGCAGTACGACGCGGAGCCGGCAGGGCTGGGCGATGCGGTGGCAGCCATCCGCACCACGAAGCCCGGGTTGGTGGACCTCAAGGGCCTGTGGCTCCACCCCAAGGGGCAGGCAGCCTTCGCTTGGGTGGCCAACGACCAGCAGCTTGTCGAGCTGGCGACGGCCGTGGGCCGACACCACCGTGACCAGGGGCGCACCCCCGTCGTCGCCTTCACCACGGACTTCGGCCTCCCTGAGCGCTTTGAAACCGGTTCGCTGGCGCAGTTCGTGAAGGCCCGCCAGTCCATCGTCCTCGTCCACCTCAACTCTGGCGAGGAAGCGGCCCTCGCCTCGGTGGGCATCGCCACGGCTCAGCAGGCCGGCTTCCGGCTCCGGGCGGACGGCTTCACGACCCGCTTCGCGGAGCGCCTCAACCGCATTCGCGGCCCCGTGGTGCAGCGCATCCAGACATGGCGCCACGCGCGGAGCGCTGCTGGCCAGATTGCGTGGCCACTGCGACCCAGTGGCACCTTGAAGGACGATGCTCGCCGGATGCTCGTGGACGCATGGATGGTGGCGCGGCTGGACCATGACGGGAAGCCGCTGTCGGCCTTGGGGCCAGACGCTGGCATCGACCTCGCCGCAGTTCTCGCGGAGCTTCAGAAGCTGGGGCTCAGCCCGGCGGCCGCTCCCAATGGCTACGGACCTGCAGACGTCGCCGGACTTTGGAGCGGCGACGACGTGGATGCGAAGCCGACGGTGCCGCCGTTCCTGCTCGGCTCGGTGGTGCTTCCCCTGGTCAACCAGCCCACGCTAGCCCTCGACATCAAGTCTGCGCGCAACGTCTGGTTCTGGGGCTACACCTGGGATGGCAACCGCGACTCGGACATCTACCGCGAGTGGCTGAGCACCGCCGTCGAGATGGGGTGGGCCGAGGCGGAGGAGGTCGGCAAGCGGAAGGTGCAGCACAGCTACGTCACAGTCGAGTCGATCGAGGCGCGCCTCGTGGCGGCCGAAAACTGGCTGAACGACGACTTCCCGCGCATCGTGCAAGGGCTGGAAGACCTCTTCGGCACCGCACGGGTCCGGCACCACTTCCATCCGAAGACCGGGCTGCGGACCCGCGTCGCTCGGGAGGCGCTGAAGACTGCCAAGAAGCAGCTTGCCGAGCTCAAGGGGCTGTCGGCCAAGCCCCCCGCCACGCCGAATGCGGAGGCGGAGCAGTGGTTCATCGCGTGTACTCGGCTCCGTCGCAGCATCGTGGGGGCGGTCCGACGGGTGTACGACCGACAGGGCTACGACGAGGTGGACTTCGACCCGGGCACGACCTCCATCCGCCTGGAAGAGCCCGACGCCCCACTGTGGCTCACCATCGGGCGAGCGGCCCGCTTCGCTGATGTGGTGCGGAAGGTCGCGAAGAGCATCCGCAAGCGCATCCCGCAGGTGGCTGAGCATGTGCGGGTGGAGGCGAGGGACGCCCACGGCTTCCCCGTGCAGCTCTTCTCGCGCCCGCTGTCCAAGCTGGAGAGCATCGTCGACGCAGGCATGACCGGAGAGGACCCAGCCAGCACGACGGAGCGGGAACAGCACATCCAGCCGCAGACGCTGGCCTTCTTCCTGCGGGACCTCCAGGTCCAGGAGGCCCACAAGCAGCTTCAGCGGCTCGGGCGCGAAGTCGGCGTGGACCTCGACGGCTCGCGAGTCCATGTGGTGGGACTCGAAGCAATCGACGGTGACCTTGTCTCCGGGTTCCGTGACCTTCTGGAGCGATACGCGACGGCGCGGAAGAAGGCGACGGGGCTCGCCGGGCGTATCCACGCGCTCGAGGATGCAATGAGCGACGCGCCGGCAGACTTCAAGCCACCCGCTGGAACCACGCTGTCTGCGATTCGAGACATGCCGCGCTTGATCGAGGGACAGCTCAACGAGTCTGTGGACGACCAGGTCGAGGACCTGCTGGACGACCACAACCGCACCATGAACCTGGGCCGCTTCAAGCCGCTGATGAAGGAGGCGAACGCCACGCTGCTGCTCGAGCCGGAGAGCGCGCTCCAGAGCCTGGAAGGCAAGGTTCGCACGCTGGAGAATACCGTCTCTGCGTACCGGCAGCGGCTCATCGAGGACCCCGACCTGGCCGCCCATCGCGCTGGCTTGAACGCGCTGCTCCGTGCCAAGGCTCAGACCGAGAAGGCCCTTCCCACCAGGGCCGACGTGGACGCCCGATCTCTCCGAGAGGGGCGGATCTACATCGACGGCCTGCAGGTGGCGTGGCAGCGGGAGGGGACTGCGCTCCTAAAGCCTGCCGACGTACTGTTCTCGAGCTGGCTCGACGCAATGGCGCGGGTGCAGCGGCAGGAGGACCCGGGACTGAGCGGAGAGCAAGTGGACGGCCTGGTTCGAGAGGGCTTCCTGCGTCGGGTCTATGCACTGGGGGGTGGTCTGTGAGCGGTCCGGTCATCACGCGGGCCGGGAAGCTCGCCACGTCCAGCCGAGGTGAGACTCTGGAGGCCGCTGTTGGGGCTGTCGCGGTTGACGGGGGGCCGCCTGCGGGAGTCATGCTCGTGGAGGGGCGGGAGTTCCAAGGGGATGCGGGCCATGGCTGGCTGCGGTGGGCCGAGCTCCCGGGGCGGTGTCTGGTCGTCCTGCCTCCCTTCGGTCGAGCAGAGACCGCACACCCGGTCCCGTGGACCGCGTCCAAGGCTCCGGGCCTGGCCGGGGGCGAGACGGACCTCGGACGCCTACTTGCTCGCGAACGGCGCCATGCGCTCACTGGCCAGATGATCCCGGTCGAGCGCACCGCAGGCGACGTCGTGACCATGTCCTGGCGCAAGCATCCCGCGGCAGGCCGGCTTGTCGTCACGGCGCACCCCCTGTGGTCCCTGACCGTGGCTGGGCAGCCCGGAGCCGCGCGCGAGTGGCTGACCGCCCAGCTCGCGGAGGCCGGGGAGCCGCCCAGCGAAGACGCCTCCGGCGCCGGCGACTCTGCGCCTCTGCGAGAGCCGACCGAGGACGAATGGGTGGTCGCGGTCCATCTTTGCACGGCGGCGTTCGAATCGTCGGACGAGGCACTGTTGGCGTTGAGACGGTCCACGATTCAGCAGCTGGAGCCGGAACGCGCCCGAGAAGCCCTCACCGGTCTGCACGCCCTGGGACTCGCCCGCGCCGGCACCCTCACCACTGTCGGCGAGGCGGCGCTGCTCCACAGCCCCTTCGCTTCCTACGCACGCGCATTCTGGAGGGCCCGTGGCCACTCCCCCGCTTGAGAGCAACACGCCCCTGGTGCGCAACCTCGCGGTGACCACGCAGATTCACCTGCCGGGCACGGCGGGACGCATCGCTCACCAGATCCGACAGCTCGAGGCCGCCGCTCCAACCTTCGAGCGCGCGGGACTGGTGCGCAAGCTCCAGCGACCGACGCCGCTCAACGTGCGCGCAGCGGGAATTGCCACCGCCTGCCCACCGCGGCAGCGCTTGATGGGTGGCTTCCTGTACGCGGCCGGCGCTGTGCGGCTGGACCTGATCGTCGAGGACAACCGGATCAGCACCGGCACGCAGGACTCCGTCTGCGAGCTTGACGACATCGACCACGAAGACCAGCGCATCCGCCTGCAGCTCATCGGCATCCGGCAGGCCTACGAGCTTGCGAGCGCTGCCATGCAGGACGGGCAGAAGCGCGACCTCATCTTGATGGACGCGCCGCTCCTGCTGTCGAGGTCCATGGTCGCGCCGAGGAATGACCTCGTCCACCGCGGCCACCAACAGGCCTACGCAGATGCTCGTGCCGCCATCGAGCGCTTCTGGACAGCGCATCGAGACGAGCTCTACCCGTGGGACCCAGCGGGTCCCGTGCTCGTGGGGGTGAGCACGGGCCGGTATGGCGCCATACTCCGGGTTGCGCAGCAGGACCTCCGGACCGACGATGGGCGCCGCCACATCCTCCCTGGCGAAGACCTGAACCTGGACGCGCTCGCAGAAGTGAACGCCCTACAAGAGGCCATTCTCAGCATTGGCGAGCGCCGGTTCCTCCAGGGCGTGCTCACCCACTACTCGCGCACGGTCGCCTACCAGCTCAATGTCCAGTCCCCCGGCATGGAGCCGGCGGAGCTGGCTCGCGAGGGAGTGCTTGGCTTTCACTTCAAGGGGGCTCAGGGCACGGCCGCCCGGTTCGCGCAGGTAGTGGCTCCGCCTCGCGACTTCACGGCCGAGAAGCTCGATGAGATTGCAGGCCTGCTGACGACCATGAACGCCATCGGCGGCCCCAAAGCCAAGCCACTCCCCCTCATGCTGGCCGAGCGAGAGCTCCAGCCCCTCGGCCCCTTCCTCCTCAACTACGTCCATGAGGTCAAGGCCCACATCCGCTCGGGAAAGCTCGAGCGCGGCTGGCTGGACGACCTCGATGCCCTTGACTGAACCGCGCTGCGGACACGGAGACACCCCATGAAGAACCAGGTCCTCGGCCGTCTCGTCGGCAACACTGGCGACCCATCCAAGCTCACCATGGCCATGACATCGTCCTTTTCGGGTCGGCGCGGCGAGTTCGTGCGCATCCGGCATCGAGAACGGCGCGACGCTGACTACACCGACGTGCTGGGTCGCATCGTGAGCATCCACCGCAGCAACGTTCTCTACAACTCGGGGATGGGCTCGGGCGTGACGGAGCTGGAGCTGATGCCGGGGGCTCAGGTCACCGGCGAGAACCTCCACGCCCGCTTGGAGCTCGTTGGGTACAAGGACGCAGAGACTGGCCGGATTCGAATGCCTCGCCGGCCCCTGGACCCGGGGGCGAGCGTCGAGACCGTGGACTTTCACTTCCTCTCGGAGTTCTACGAGTTCCGCGAAGAGACCAGCCTCCACGTTGGCAACCTCATCGGCTATGACCGTGGCGAGAACATCGTCCCGGTCTACCTTGACGTCACGAACCTTGTCACCGAGCACGTCGCGGTACTCGCAATGACGGGCTCTGGCAAGAGCTACACCGTGGGCCGCATCATCGAGCGGCTTGTGGCGCAGCACAACGGAACCGTCGTCGTGTTTGATCCCCACGGCGAGTACGGCAAGGCGCTCTCGGGAGGCAAGGTCCGCTTCAACGACGTCTCTGATGTCGCCGACCCGCGGGACCAGAAGTCGCTGCCACAGATCCAGGACATGCTGCGCCGGCTCACCGAAGCAGGAGCCGGCATCCAAGCCTACACGCCGCAGGATGCATCGTTCCAGCACAAGTACGCTGGCGAGAACCTCGAGCTTGCGATGCAGTTCGACAACTTCGAGATGGACGACATCTCGGAGATTCTGCCGGGCCTGTCGGAACCGCAGCAGCGGGTGCTCGACGTCGCCATCCGCTACTGGCGCCGCATCGAGAAGCAGCCCCGCGACATCAACCGCCTCCGCGACCTCCTGGGCGACGGACTCGACGAGCTGCGCGAGTGGGACCAGCTCTCGGAGGCCGAAGCCAAGGCCCTCAACGGTCGGAGCGCGGCTGTTGCGTCCATGAAGCTCCGGCGACTGCTCATGGAAGCGAAGGCGTTCTACAACACCTCGCTGCCGGCCCCCACCGACGTCCACCGCATGGTCGGCCGGCTGGGGGACAAGAAGGGGCGCCTCATCATCGTCGACCAGCAAGGCCTCTCCGACACCGCCAAGCAGGTCCTGACGGCGCTCGTGAGCAGCGAGATTCTGCGGGCCGCGTCCAGCAAGTCCGATCCCATCCGCCCGGTGTTCATGGTCTACGAAGAAGGTCACACTTTTGCGCCAGCGGGTGAACACGCCATCAGCCTGCGCATCATCAAGAAGGTCGCCGGCGAAGGGCGGAAGTTCGGCGTGGGCTTCGCGGTGGTGAGCCAGCGGCCGAGCAAGCTGGACCCTGACGTGACCTCGCAGTGCAACACCATCGTTGCCATGCGCCTCAAGAACCCCGATGACCAGCGCTTCATCCTCAAGGTCTCGGACATGTTCAGCAAGGCCGACGTCGAAGAGCTCCCCGGACTGTCCACAGGCGAAGCGCTCATCTCCGGCCGCTCGATTCCAGCTCCGCTGTTGGTCAAGGTCGGCACGAAGGCGCTTGTTGCGGTCGCATTGATAGCCATGTCCTGGCCCGTATACAGGTATCTCACCCGCAAGTGATGGCCGGACACGACAATTCACCAACTCGCAAACCCGGGAGCAACGACACAGCATTTGTGACAGTTGTCGGCGGGGCAAACATCGACATTCATGGCAGGTCGGAAAAGGTACTGCGGCCGAATGACGCCAACCCGGGTACCGTGCATGTCTCCGCCGGCGGTGTAGGCCGCAACATTGCAGAGAACCTTGTTCGCCTCGGCATCGATTAGATCGGAAGAGCACACGTCT
>CAXQUZ010000373.1:0-5376 GCA_964226865.1 Myxococcota bacterium
GCGCGCTGCAGCCCCTGCCTGCCGGCGACTGAGGGGAGGGGGACGAGGGTGGGCCGGCGTGGCCCGGAGAGAGCATAGCGACCAGCCCACGCTGATGACCTGGAGTGTCGACGCCCGGTCCCCCATCGTGCTCGGTCCCGGCCGCCGCAGCCGCCACGTCTTCCACTCTGGGCTTTCGGGCCAGGCGAAGACGGACGCCAGCGAGGCGTCCTCGACAACCGGGCCAGGCGAGAACGAATCGGGCCACGCAATCGGGCCACCTGTCGATGCCTGGAGCCCGGCCCGCGACCGCATGCGCGCGCTCATCGACCGGGCCGAGCGCTACGCGACCATCCTCCGGCGAGAGTCCGGCCTCACCCACGCCCAGCTCGGAGAGCGCGAGGGGGTCAGCGGACCGCGGGTCACCCAGGTGCTTGGCATCCTCCGGCTCCACCAGACGATCCGTGCGGATCTTGTCGACCCCAGGAGCCGGAACCCCGTCCCTTCCCTCAAGGAGCTCAAGGCCATCGGGCGGCTGGCCAGCGAGCGCGCCCAGGTCCGCCGCTACCGGCAGGTCTGCGATGCGCTGCACAAGAAGAAGGTCACGGCTGACCGGGTGAAGGCAGCACCACAGCGAGGCTTCCGCCACCTCTACTTCAAGGCGCGGAAGTGGCAGGCCATGCTCGACCGCGGCGAGGCGGCCTCGGTGTCCGAGCTGGCGCGGACAGTGAACGAGAGCCGGCATAGGGTGACGCGGATCTTGGACCTGCTGACCTTGCCGCCGGAGATCCAGGCCGCTCTGGATGTGGCGGCGGGCGACCTTCCGTCCGGGATTACGCAGCGGAAGGTCCGCGAGCTGGCTCGGGTGGAGGGAGCCGAAGCCCAGCGGGCGGCGTGGGCGGAGATGGTGGGGGCGATGAAGGCGGGCGCGAAGTGAGGGCCGCCGGACAGTTGCTGTCCGTCAGCAAGGCCCAGCCGCCCATACGAGGACGGACCCCTCCACACTCTTTTCCTGGAGCACCGATGCCTCGACTGACGCCGGAACAACGAGCCTGGAATCGCCTTCTTCGCGAGCTCGACTCCACCCCCATCTCCGAGTGGGAGATCGTTGGCCTCCTTGGTGAGCCTGACCTCTTCCCCGACAGCCTCTACAAGCTGTACCTCCGCCGCAAGGGCTCGAAGGCGAAGTGGTGGCTCGCGCAGTCGGGGGTCGGCCAGACTCCCCTCGATCCGGTCTCCCACCAGAACAAGCTGTGGGCTGCGGGAAGCGGTCTGGAGCGCACCCGTGTGCTCATGGGCCCGGCGACACTTCTCGAGGGCAAGGTCGCCCACCCGGGCCGTCCCGCCCTGGTCCGGCTCCTCAGCGAAGTCCAAGCGAGGGCGTAGGTAGCCCCGCTCAACCCGCCCGGACATACCCCTTCGACCGCCCCTGTCGCCCATCCGGCACCAGCAGACCGCGCTCGACCATCCCCGCCAGCACCCGCCCCGCTGTCCGCGCGGGCAGCTCGCCCGCCTCCACCAGCGACCGTCGGGTCACCCGCCCGTCCCGCTCCAGCAGCTCCATCACCACCGCCTCGCGCGGATCGAGCGCCGGCCCCTTGGCCTCCGGCGGGATGCAGTAGCGTGTCGCCTTGCCCCGACCTGTGCGAGCCAGCTCCCCGGCGTCCACGAGCCCCGCCAGCAGCCGCTTGAGGCTCGACTTCGGCATCGCCAGCGCGTGCGCGAGGTCGCCGCTCGACACCGAGCCGCGCTCCCGGACCAGGTCGAGCACCCGCTCGCTCACCGACACCTCCCGCGCTCCCACCAGCGCTCCGAGGGCGGCGGCCAGCGCTGGTGCCGTGACTACCCCGTCGGGGGCCGTCAGCGCCGCTCGGAACAGCACGTTGCCCAGCTCGCGCACGTTCCCCGGCCAGCGGTGCCCCACGAGGACCGCTTCGGCTCTCCGGGACAGCCGACAACGGGGCACCCCGTCCATGCCCGACTTCAGCATCGCTCGGGCGATGAGCACGGCGTCCCGACCCCGGTCGCGCAGCGGCGGGAGGACCAGCTCGAAGCGGGCCAGGCGGTGGAAGAGGTCGTCGCGGAAGCGCCCGCGGCGGATGAGCTCACGCAGGTCGCTGTGGCTCGCCGAGATCACCCGCAGATTGACCTTCCGCTCGTGGGTGTCGCCGACCTTCACGACGGTGCGCTCCTGGAGCACGCGCAGCAGCTTCGCCTGGACGGGCAGAGGGAGCTCGCCCACCTCGTCGAGGAAGAGGGTGCCGCCGTCGGCCGCCACGACGAAGCCGTCCTGCGCGGAGCTGGCCCCCGTGAACGCCCCGCGCCGGTGCCCGAAGAGCTGCGACTCCACGAGGGCCTCGGGCAGCGCGGCACAGTTCAAAGCGACGAAGGCTCCGTCCCGGCCGCTGGCCGCGTGGACGTGGCGGGCGAAGAGCTCCTTGCCGGTCCCACTCTCTCCCTGGATGAGCACCGCCGCCGACGTCGGAGCCACGCGCTCGGCGGCCCGGAGCGCGCCGCGCAAGGCGGTGCTCTGGCCAATGATCTGGGGATGGCGTGGGCGGCGCGGCACGGGGCTCCGAGGTCCTCGTGCATGTGCTTTGGCACCCGTCCCGAAGGGAGGACAGCCGGCCGGCTCCGCGGACACCTCCACGGCCAGCAGCGTTCTGGAGCGGCCAGCGAACCGACTCCAGCCAGCAGACGGTCATTCTCGACGAGCGGACCCCGAAGTCCGGCCCACGGCGCCGCCAACCTCATTCTGCGGCGGCCAGGCGTCCTCGCGTCTCCTCGAACGCGAGAAGCGCCTCGCATCCGAGCAAAACGACGCGGCATCTCCGAGAGCCAGTCATTGTAGGCCTCACCGACTTGGTGTCCGACCGAACCGTGGACCGACACGCCGCTCCAGGCCCACGCTCCTACACCACGCGCACGAGCACCCCGGTCGGGTGGATGCGGTAGCCCTCCCCACGGACGTGCTCGACCACAGCGTCCTCCTCGAGGCGGATGCCCGTCACGCGCTGGTAGCGGTCCCGGATGCCGGCCCGCACTCGCTGGAGCTGCCGCTGCACCGTGCCTCGGGTGGGCGTCGGACCGGACTCCCCGACGGCGAGCCGCAGCTCATCCACCGTCCAGGTGCAGTGGTCGGTCGACGCCTTCTGGTCCGCCACGTCCTCCCGCCAGCGCTGGGCGAGCACCCGAAGAAGCGCCAGCACCGCCACACCGTCACGCCCCACCACCTCGTGTCCGTCGAGCGTCGCGCGGTCGGCACCAACTTCGAGCACACGCGCCCCGAGCGGCATGGCCACCGCCCGCGGCCGGGCTGCGCGCATCGCCGACCACGCCCGTTCATCTTGGGCCCCCGCCCGCCGCGACGCGAGCGCCCGCCGCACTGCCGCCGGCCCGTCGACCACCCAGGTGGCCAGCGACAGCGGCTCCAACCACGGCTCCTGGACGAACCGCCCGCGCCACCGTCGGGGCTCGGCCACGACGTAGACCACAGACCGTCCCACCGCGTAGGCCCGTGTGGTCAGCGCTTCCGGGGTGTGCTCGTCGAGCCAGACCAGCTCGGCGTCCTGCTCCCCCACAAGGACCTGCCACGCCACACCGGCCCGCAGCCGGCGCGCGTCCGGGTCCAGCCGAGCCACCGCAGCGCACAGCCAGGCCTCGACGCCGGCCCGATCCCGCCGCACCTCCACCACGTCCCGCGCAGTCCGCTCCTCGGGCCACTCGTGCTCGGCTCCGCAGGCCCGACAGACAGCGACCTCGTCGCAGACGCTGACCAGCGCCCCGCAGCTACGGTTCGGGTGTTCCTGGCATGCCTCATCGGCAGGATCGAAGCACACAAAGCCTCGGCCGACGGAACTCCTGACCAGCCCCGCCTGCTCCAGCCGCGCCATGGCTGCGAGGACCTGCTCGGTGGGCTCCACCCACCGCCGACCATCCTCCAACAGCCTCTCGATGAGATCGGCCCGCTTCACGCGCAGAGCGCCTCCATCGTGTGGAGTGCCAACCCGAACTCGGAGGCGAGGAACTCACGGAACTCCCTCGCGGTGTGTCGATCCAGACGATGGTCGGCGAAGCGAGCCACCGGCCGGCCGTCCAGCAGGGGAAAGTCGACCTCCACCACCCGACCGCGAAAGCTGAGCTTGACGTGCCGAACGTCCTCGAGACGGTCCAGCAGCGGTCCCACCCGACTCTCGAAGTCGTGCAGGGCAGCCGAGACGTCCCCACTGGGTGACGACGTGCGCAGGACGACCTCGGGACTCCCCACGAGTGGGGCCACACGCACGGCAACCTCCACGAGCCTGACACCGTCGACCTCGCCGAGGAGGAGCGCTGAGATGAGCCGGTCCAGACTCGCAGGCTCAGACGGCTGGACGTCGTCGACGAACTGGCACTCCTGATGAAACCAGGCACTCGCGATGGCGCTTGCAAGGGAGCGGGGCAGCGCTGCGGTCTTCCCTGAGACCCATGCGCGCCGCCCGCCATCGAGAAACTGTAGGACAACCAGCTCTTCGGTGTGACCGTGCTGCAGGACCTTCCCATCGTCCGTCCAGCTATGGGTGCGGCGGAGGTTCCGGCTGAGGATCACCAGCACGCCGTCGTTCTGCCTGTTGATGGTCATCTCGTGCCGGACACCGGGCACGCCACGCGGGAGCGCAACCCCGGCCACTGCACGCTCGACGGCTTCGCGTGTCAAGAAGGCCTCGAAGCCCTCACACCGCGCTGGCATGTGGTCCAGTCGGACCAGCGCGCCGGACTGCCGGTGCCAGGCCTGCAGACCACGCACGTGAGCCAGTGCGGCCGGGCACTTCTCGAAGACCTGGAGCAGCAGCAAGAGACCGCTGAACCGCCCGTCGCGCCTTCTTGCGCGCTCCAGTTGTTCCTGGCTGAGCACAGACTGGGCAACGTCAAGGACGGCCACCGGGGCCTTGCGAGACGCGTAGGCGGCGACCGCGAGGAAGGGAAGCAGAGGGCGCCCCACACGAACCAGGCGGGCTTGGAGCTCGGCCACGGTGCCGGACTGCGACAGCCCAAGGCGCGCGGCGACGAAGCGCAGGGCTCGTCGGCTCCGAAACCACACGCGGACCCGCTCTCGCCGGTAGCCGGGGTCGTCGATCTGGCGCTGGAGCTCGAAATAGCGCCCAAGGCGGAGCTCCTGCACCCAGAACTCCGCCGACTCTGCGAGGTCGTCCACGGCAAGTTGTCCGTGCGGGCCGGTCGGGGACATCACGACTCCCTGTGCGAGTGCGAGCCGGAAAGGGAAACACCAGCTCTGGACGTGTCCAGACCCGACATGGGGCTCTGGACACGGTCGGTCGCCTCGGGTTCCCTGGACCTGGCTCTCGGCGTTCAGGCCTTCATCACCTCCGCCAGCACGCTTCCCATCGCGCTTCCCCA
>CAXQUZ010000374.1:0-3303 GCA_964226865.1 Myxococcota bacterium
CGTGCTCGAGCGGCTGCCCGGCGGCAGCATGCTGCTGCGCACCTTCCGCGACAACATCGTCGAGACCGAGGTGCACGACAGCGCCGATCGCACCGTGCTGGGCCACGCCTGGGGCCTCGACGCCCAGGGCTTCACCCGGTGGACCGAGCTGCTGGGCGAGCCGCGCCAGCGCTGGGTCACCGACGGCGCCGGACGCCTGAGTGCACGGGTGGGCACCGACGAGCGCGCCTGGACCCTCGCCGCGGGCACCACCCGGGGCCCCGACGGCGAGGTCGTGCTCACCGACCGCTTCGGCCGTATCCAGGAGGGGGCCGTGCCCGCCGAGCTGCCGCTCTTCGGGGTGGGGGAGGGCACCATCGCCTACCACCGCGACCCCCGGGGCCGCATCGAGGCGGTCGCCGGGGAGGCGGCCCAGGCCCGGCTGGAGCACGACCGCATCGGCCGCCTGACCGGCGTCGAGCTCGGCGGGGCCCGGTGGCTGGTGCGCTGGGATGCCCGGGGGCGCCCCGGGCTGGTGACCTGGCCCGGCGGCGAAGGGCAGGGGATCCTGTGGGCGCCCGCTGCCGTCGACGCGGGCCCCGCGCCGGTGCTGGCCTACGGACCGGGCCTCGTCCAGGCCCTGCTGCCCTCGCCCCGGGGGCCCCTCGGCTGGTCCACCAGCGACGGCGGGGTCGGCGCGCTGGCCCGGCCGCCCCTCGATGCCCCCCTCGTCGAGCTCACCGGCGGCGACCCCCTCGAGTGGCGGTCCCTGCCCCAGGGCGCGGGCGTGGTGGCCGGCAGCCTCGCGGTGACCGGCGCCCAGCGCATCCAGCTCTTCGGCGGTGGCCCCAGCGTGGGCGGCGACGGCCGCGCCCTCGAGCCCCTGGCGGGCCAGAGCACCGCCGGCGGCCTCCCGTGGCCCTGGGCGGCCGACCGCGAGACTGAGGCCGCCGTGCTCGACCCGGCCGCGTGGGCGCCTGCTGGTCCCTGGCATGCCCCCGTCTCGCTGCTGCTCGCGCTGGGGGAGCTGGCCCCGCCCGTGCTCCCCGAGGGGCTGGCGCTGCCCCCGGCGGCCCCCGCTGTCGCCTGGCTCCCGGCCTCCCTCGACCGGGCTCCGTCCCCGGTGCCGCTGGTCACCCTGCCCACCGGCCCCCTGAGCGGCGCCTCCGCGGACGAGGCGGCGCTGCTCCGGGGACTGCTCGTCCACCTCCTCTCCGACGGCGGCCCCCTGCCGGCCGCCCTCGTGCCCGGCGTCTTCCTCGAGCTGCCCTCCATTGACGATCTGCCCCCGGGCATGGACGTCCTCGGCGGCACGGGCTGGGCGCTCCGCGAAATTGATCCCTGGACCGACAAGTTTTCCCTTGCGCGGTGGGGGACGAGTCCATAAATGCGTCGGCGTCCCGGGGGGGCAACGCTCCCCTGGTCATCCGGTCCCCGCCGGAGCAAGCGCCCCGCGCTCGCTCGACAGGGTGCCAGGAAGGCTTGCGGTAGGTGTAGCTCAGTTGGTTAGAGCGCTGGATTGTGGCTCCAGAGGTCGTGGGTTCAAATCACATCACTTACCCTTGCCATCCTCTCCCGGATGAGTTAAGACGCGACAGCAAAAATCACGGGCCTATAGCTCAATTGGTAGAGCATCGGACTCTTAATCCGCAGGTTCCAGGTTCGAGTCCTGGTGGGCCCACTCAGAAGGCCAAGGTCAGCCGACCTTGGCCTTCTCTCGTTCTTGCGTCCCGCGCCGGACCCGTGTTCCACGGGCTCCGGCCGCCGGGCGGGACTCCCCGCTGGCCGGCACTCTGCCTTGCCCCGGGGCGCCCGCCGTGTTCTATGGGTCGGCGCTTGCTCGGCCTCTTGCCGGTGCCAGGGTGCGGCTGTGTGCAGGCACGGCGCCCCCCGCGTCGCGGCGACGGACCGTGCCCGAGCCTCCGGCCCTGCCGGGACGGCCCCTGCCGTGCTCTCGATCGGCGAGAGCGGTCGCTCTCACGGGCAGTCCCGGGCCCCGTGCTTGCCGGCCGGTGCTCCGCCCCCATCTTCTCCCTCCCTTTCTTCCCTTGCACCCTCCGCGGCCCCCGCGGGGTTGGTCTTCCCGAGGCACCGGCGCCCGGAACCCCGCGCCGGTCGGCCTCCGCGAACATCGAGGATCCGATGCAGTACGAGCTCAACGTCGAAGAGGTCAGCCAGGTCCGCCGGTCCCTCTCCTTCACCGTCCCCGACGCCGTCGTGAACAAGGAGCTGGACAAGGCCTACAAGGCCATCCGCCGCGACGCCCGCCTGCCCGGCTTCCGCAAGGGCAAGGCGCCCATCCGCCTGCTCGAGGCCCGCTTCGGCGCCAAGGTCCGCGACGACGTCGCCTCCGACCTGATCGATCAGTCCTGGCGCCAGGCCATGGGCGACTTCGACGTCGCTGGCCGCCCCGCCCTCGAGGAGCGCGGTGAGCTCAAGCGCGGCACGGCCTTCTCCTTCAAGGTCGGCGTCGACGTGGTCCCCACCGTCGAGGCCACCGACTACACCGGCCTCGAGGTGCCCTTCGCCGCCGCCGAGGTGACCGACGGGGCCGTCGAGGCCGAGCTCAGCCGCCGCCTCCAGGGCCAGGCCCGCTTCGCCGAGGTGACCGACCGCGCCGTGCAGGAGGGCGACCACGTCCTCGCCAAGGTGCAGCTGGTGGACGGTGAGGAGACCGTGCTCGACGAGCCCGGCACCCTCATCACCGTCGGCCAGGAGCGCTTCTACCCCGGCATCGACACCCTGCTCGTCGGCCTCGAGGTCGGCGCCTCCCACGAGGGTGAGGCCACCATCGGTGAGACCTCGCTCCGCGAGGACCTGCGGGGCCGCACCGGCACCGCCACCGTCGAGGTCCAGGCCATCCAGGCCCGCGTGGTGCCCGAGCTCTCCGACGAGGTCGCGAAGGACATGGGCTTCGAGGGCGGCGCCGACGGCGTGCGGCCCGCGATCCGCATGGAGCTCGAGACCGCCGCCCAGGAAGCCGGCCGCAACGACGCCCGCGTCAAGCTGCTCCAGAAGCTGGTCGAAGCCCACGACTTCGAGGTGCCCGAGGCCATGATCGCCGAGCAGTTCGAGGCCCTCCAGGAGGAGATGAAGGTCCGCCGCACCTACGCCGGCGCCGACCCCCGCTCCATCCAGTTCTCCCAGGCTGAGCTCGACGACCTCCGCAGCCGCGCCCGCTTCGCCGCCAAGGCCTCCGTGCTGCTGGTCGCCGTGGCCAAGCAGGAGTCCCTCGAGGTGAGCGACGAGGACGTCGATCGCAAGATCGAGGAGATCGCCTCGATGCGCAACCAGAGCGCCGCCGCCATCCGCGGCTACCTCGAG
>CAXQUZ010000375.1:0-14179 GCA_964226865.1 Myxococcota bacterium
GCCCGCCCCCGAGCCACCGCATCCCGCCCGACCAGGTCGAGCGCGAGCTCGCCGACGCCGGCTACACCCTGGTCGACGCCCCCGCGGTGCTGCCCCACCAGTTCGTCCGGGTCTTCACCGCGGCCCCCTGACGCCCGGCCTGCGCCCGCCGGGGTGCGCCGGACCCATCCCAAGATGTCGCCAGCGCCCCGCTCCCCGTCCGCGGGCAGCGGCCCGGCGATCCAGCGGCTACGGTGCGGCCCCCCCGGAGTCCCCGTGCCCCTGCGTGCCCCGCCCCCTGCCCTCGCCCTGCTGCTGGCCGTCGTGGCCTGTGGCGGCGCTGCGCCGGCCGACACGGGCGCGGCGAAGGGCGACGACACGGGCGCCTTCGGGTCCGCCACGGGCGACCTGGGCGAGGCCGAGACCGGCACCGCCCCCGCCCCCACCGACGACGACGACCCGGCCGAAGACACCGGCTCCGGTGGCGGCGACGGCGCCCCGGGCGACCGCGGCGACGGCGGCGACAGCGACGCCGACCTCCCCGAGGACGACGCCGAGAGCGCCGAGGCGGCGGGCGGCCTCTGGCCCGACAACCCGGTCATCGCCGACGAGAACGGCGACGGCCGCTGGCAGCCCGGCGAGACCGCCGTGCTCACCGTCACCCTCCGCAACCACAGCGCGGCGGCCACCGAGCTGCCGGGCCTCGTGCTCACGGTCGAGGGCACGGGGGTGCTGGTGCCCGAGAGCGAGGCCTGGGTCTGGTCTCTCGAGCCGGGGGCGAGCGCCGAGCTGAGCTTCTGGATGGTCGCCGATCCGGCCATCGACGCGCCCCACGAGGTCGAGCTGCGGCTGTCGGTCAGCTCCCAGGGCTGTGGCCCGGCCCGCCACCCCTGCCCCGACCCCAACCCGCTGAGCGTCTGGGCCCGCATCGCCCCCTGAGCCGCCGCCGCGCCCGGCTCAGCCCGCCGGCTCGTCCACCCCGTAGGGCACGTCCAGCAGGGGCGCCGCGGGGTCGTCGACCTCGAAGTGCCACCACTCCTCGGCCATGGGCGAGAAGCCGTGGGCCAGCATCGCCGCCCGCAGCCGCATGCGGTTGTCGAGGGCCGCGCCGTCCACGCCGAAGACGTGGCTCTCGGGCACGAAGGCGTCGAAGGGGCTGCCCATGTCGAGGGGCGCGCCGGTGGCCAGCGACACGAGGCTCAGATCCACCGCCCGGCCGCGGTTGTGGCGCGAGGGCCGGCCGATCCAGCCGTCGGCGAAGAGGTCGCGCCGGCCCACCTCGCCCGCCCAGCGCCACATGTGCTCGGTGGCGCGGGCGGGGCGGTAGGCGTCGAAGACCACGATGCCCAGGCCATCTGCGTTGAGCTGGCGCTCGACCTCGACCAGGGCCCGGGCCCCCGCATCGCGCAGCCAGGCCCCCGGCGCGCCGTAGCCGTCGAGGGGCTGGCCCGTGAAGTTCCGGGGGCCGGCATAGGCGATCTCGAAGCGGGCCCGGCGCAGCGACGCCCGCAGGCAGCGCATGCCCGCGGGCGCAGCACGGAGGCCGGGGAGGGCCGCCACGCGACTACTCGGCGAACTGGGGCTTGAGCTCGATGGCCTCGACGTGGACATCGTGCTTGCAGATGTTCTTGCCGCACTCCTTGGCCTTGCGCACGAGGCTGACCTTGCCGACCTCGTCCCAGCCGCGCTTCTTCACTTCCTTGGCGGCGTTCTCGTTGGCCTTGGCGACACGCTGGTCGTGCTTGAAGGCCACCGGCACGGCGAGCTCGAAGGTGAACGTGTGGACGACCTTCTTGTGCTCGATGGCCACCGACTTCTTCTGCTCGGGCTCGGGCTCGGGGGCGGGCTCCGGGGCGGGCTCGGCCGCCGGCTCTTCGACCACCTCGGTGGGGGCCTCTTCAGGGCTCTCCTCGTCGCCGCCACCACAGGCGAGGATGAAGCCGACGGCGAGGCCGAGGGCCGGCACGAGGCGCGAGAGGGGACGACGGGCGGTGGGGGTCTTGGCGGTCATGAGACTCTCCTCAGGGGCATCCCGGGCGCAGGCCGCCGACGGTGGGGCCCTGCGCGGGGTGGTGTCACGGGGGAGGGGCGCTCTCGCGGGAGACCGCCACCCGACGGGCCCGGTGGGCGGGCCGCGCGCGTGCGTAACACAAGTGTGTCGCGACCGAGCCCATGTGGCGGCGGGGGATGCGTACGATTACGCCGATCTCGGCGGAGTCCACGGCCCGGAAAAGTCCCCCGCGCGCCCCTCCGCCCGCGGCACGCGACGAATCCGTCGTCCCGACCGCAGCCATCCGGGCACAAGAGAATCGAGAACCCGGTGAGGGTGAACCACCCCCGAGGTTCTGTCGGGAGTCATTGGTGAACGACGACAACAAGGCCCAGACCGAGCAGGACGCCCCTGCCACCGCAGCGCCCGCCCCCGCGGAGACCGCCCCTGCCGCCCCCGCTCCGGCGGAGACCGCGGCCGACGAGGCCAGCGCGCCGGCCGCCCCGAAGAAGAAGAAGACCACCACCAAGAAGAAGACCACCGCCAAGAAGAAGGTGGCCAAGAGCGCCGACGACGGCGCCGAGGGCGACGCGCCGGCTGCCCCGAAGAAGAAGAAGACCACCACCAAGAAGAAGACCACCGCCAAGAAGAAGGTTGCCAAGAGCGCCGACGACGGCGCCGAGACCCCGGCCGAGGCTGCCGAGGACGCCCCCGTCGCCAAGGGCCGGGTGAGCGACTACATCTCCAACCGCGCCTTCAGCGACTTCCCGCTCTCCCCCGAGGTGCTCCAGGGCATCCTCGACAAGGGCTACACCGTCGCCACGGCCGTCCAGGCCCAGACCCTCGAGACGGCCCTCGCCGGCAACGACCTCGTCGTGCGCTCGAAGACCGGCACCGGCAAGACGGCCGCCTTCTGCATCCCGATGGTGGAGAGCATCCCCGCCGGCACCCGCAAGCCCAGCGCCATCGTGCTCGCCCCCACCCGCGAGCTCGCCCGCCAGGTGGCCGAGGAGTGCAGCGAGATCGCCGCCCACAAGGACATCAAGGTCACCTGCATCTACGGCGGTGTGGGCTTCGGTGCCCAGGAGAAGGCGCTCCAGGAGGGCACCGAGATCATCGTCGGCACCCCGGGCCGCATCCTCGACCACATCAAGCGGGGCAACCTCGACCTCTCCGCGGCGCGCTTCGCCACGCTGGACGAGGCCGATGAGATGCTGTCGATGGGCTTCTTCGAGGACGTGACCAAGATCCTCGACCAGACCCCCGACGACCGTCAGTGCCTGTTCTTCAGCGCCACGGTCGACGACCGGGTGCGCTCGCTGATCCACCGCTACGCGAAGGATCCCCAGGACATCCGCCTGTCGACCGACACCGACAAGGTCGACGGCATCACCCACGTCCTCTACGAGACCACGCCCGACTTCCACAAGGCCCGCGCCCTGCTGGCCATCCTCGACCAGGAAGAGCCCACCAGCGCCGTGATCTTCTGCAACACCCGCGAAGACACGTCCACCGTGGCCTCCTACCTCCAGCGCCAGGGCCTCGACGCCGAGCTCATCAGCGGCGAGCTGCCCCAGAACAAGCGCGAACAGGTCATGGACCGGGTGAAGAAGGGCGAGACCCAGTTCCTCGTCGCCACCGACGTCGCCGCCCGCGGCATCGACATCAGCGACCTCACCCACGTGGTGAACTACTCGCTGCCCGACGACCCGGCCGTCTACATGCACCGCACCGGCCGCACCGGCCGGATCGGCAAGAAGGGCACGGCCATCAGCCTCGCCGGCGGCGCCGACATCTCGACCCGCTCGACCCTCGAGGGCAAGTTCGAGATCAACTTCGTCCAGCGGCCCCTGCCGACGGCCGAAGAGGCCGCCGAGGCCCGCCTCGAGCGCCAGATCGGCATCATCAAGAAGGCCATCGGCACCCTCGCCTTCGAGTCCTACATCGGCACGGTCCGCGCCCTCAAGGAGCGCCCCGACGGCGACTTCCTGCTGGCGGCCGCGCTCCGCGGCTTCTTCATGTGGGACCGCATGCGCAAGATCGAGTCGGGCGAGATGAGCGACTCGGTCCAGGCTGTCCAGGAGGCCCGGGACGACCGGAGCTCCCGCCGCCGGGACCGGGGCGACCGGGGCGACCGCGGTGGAGATCGGGGTGGCGACCGCCGCCGCCGCCGGAGCGGTGGTGGTGGTGGTGGCCGTCGCCGCAGCGGAGGCGGTGGCCGCCGCTGAGCGACCCCCGGGGGGGCTGCGGCCCCCTGCCCTCCGGCGCCCACGCTGTCTCCCAAGATGGCGTGGGCGCCGCCGTTCTTGACCATCCGCCGCCCCGCGGACTCAGGGCCGGGCAGGGGCCTGGAGCATCGCCTTCATGGGGCAGCTGTCGGGGATGCTCTCGGGGCTGCGGGCCATGAGCGCCGCGGTCGGGCCGGCCATCATGCAGGGCAGCACGGCCCCCGCCTGGGCCGGATCCAGCAGCCGATCCGGCACGGTCTCGGGCATGCGGTCGCTGTGTTGCTCGACACAGAGGCGGATGTCGGCCCGCACCCGATCGGGACAGCTCTCGGCCGTCTCGAGACCGCAGCGCTCGAGGATGCCGCCCTCGCCGCAGCTTCCGCCCAGCACGGCCGGCAGGGTGGCCGAGACCCAGGCATCGACCAGCTCGGCCGGGGGCGCCGGCGGCAGAGGCGGGGGCGGGCCGGGCAGGGCGGGCTCCCAGGTGGCGCTGGCGGCGTCGGCCGTGAGCCAGGTGACGGTGTGGCCCTCGCGCTGGAGGGTGGCCACGAGGCCGTCCTCGCCGATCATGTGGGCCGCGCCAACCGCGACGAGGGTGCCGCCCATGGCCAGCTCGGGCCGCAGCTCGTCGAGCCAGCGGGCGTTGCGGGCGGTCAGCAGTGCCGCCTCCATGCCGGCGGGCATGTGCTTGACCACCTTGGCCACGAGGGCCGGATCGGTCGCCGCACAGGCGGTGAGCAGGGCCCGGCGCTCCTGCCAGGCGGCCCGCACCGGGTCGTCGGTGGCCGAGAGCTCGGCCAGCAGGGTGTCTTCGTGCTCGGTCAGCAGCGCGCCCTGGTCGGCCAGCGACTCGAGGCCCCGGTAGGCCACCCGGCGCTTCTTCGCCTCCTCGATGATGGCGAGATCCATGGGCGGGCCGGCCCCGGGCGAGGACCGGGCGTCGGTGGCCACGAGCAGGGTGCTGGCGATCCAGGGCGACATGCGGTCGAGGGCCGTCGCCGGCACCGTGTCGCGCACCCGCACCGAGAGGGCCCGGAAGGGCGCCGCGCCCATGCGGGTGGCGAGGCTGTCGCCCGAGAAGGCCAGGGCGATGGAGGCATCGATCCCGGCCCCGTCCAGATCGACCTCGCCGTAGACCACCCGGGCGGCGTCGAGGGCGAGCGGCCGGTGCTCCGGGGGCAGGGCGTGGGCCAGGGGCACGGGCAGGTGGCAGGTGCCGAGAAGGTGGTTGATGGCCCCGTCCTTCTCGACCCGCCAGAGCAGCAGGGGGCGCTGGCCCGGCGGGGGCCCCTTGGGGGCACAGGCGGCGAGCAGGCCAGGCAGGGCAAGCAGGCAGAGGGCGCGCACGGGGCAGTCCGGGACCGAGAGGAGCCGAGCGTGTAGCGTGTATTCTGTGGCGCCGCCGGTGCGCCGGCCCCCCGCCTGGAGAGCCCATGGTCCTGCTCCACCTCCTCGGCCTGCTCACCGTGGTCGGCATGCTCGCCGCCTGTGTGGTGGCGGTCGGTCTCGAGGGACGCTCGTGAGCCTGCCCCTCGGCGTGCACGGCTGGCAGCTGCTCTGCGGCGAGGTGGCCCCCGACCGCATCGTCGACCTGCGCGAGCCCGAGGCCTTCGCCCGCGCCCACCTCGACGGCGCCGAGAACATCCCCTACCGGCTGATCCAGGCCGAGACCCACCGGCTCGATCCCGCGGCCTCCCTGCTGCTGGTCGACCCGGGGGGCGCCCGGGCGGCCGAGATGGCCACGTGGCTGCGGGCCCGGGGCTTCGACGCCGCCTTCCTCGAGGGGGGCTATGCGGCCTGGACCGGTCCCCTCGCCCGCCCCCGCCGCCGGAGCACCCGCCGCGATGTCCCCTGAGCCCTCCCGCGATCTGCCCCACCACGCCTTCGCCAACCGCTTCGACGAGGCCCTGGCCCGCCGGGGCCCCCCCGCCGTGTTCTCGGTGGACGCCGACGGCGAGCTGCGGCTGTCGCCCGACCGCACCCGCGAGGTGCTCGAGGCCGCGGCCCCCGATCCCCTGCCCGACGACTGGTGCCACTGTCTCGTCCAGGACGCGGCCACGGGCTGGGTCCAGTACCTGCTGCTGACCTCGCCGGCGCTCATCCCCGCCCTGCCCCGCTGTGCGGTCAAGCGCTACCCCACCCAGGCCGCGGCCCACGCCGCCCTGGCCCGGCTCGGCCCCCTGCCCCTGGCGCCCGCGACCTGGGCCGACGAAGGTCTCTGACCACAATCGCGACATCTTGGGCTATCCTCGCCTCGCCAGGAGGCCCCCCGATGAAACTGTCCACTGCTGCGATTCTGGTCGTTCCGCTCACGCTCTTGGGCTGTGAGCCCGAGAAGTCCACCTCCGACGACGCCGCTGCCGACGAGGCGGCCGGTGCCGACGGAGACGACGGAGCGGACGGCGACGACGGCTCGATCCCCGAAGACGCGCCCACGTGGCACGCCGACGTCCAGCCCATGCTCGCCACCCACTGCACCCGCTGCCACCACGAGGGCGGGCTCGGCCCCGGTGACTTCACCGACGCCGCCACGGTCGATGCCCTCGCCGACGCCATGCTGGGCGCCATCGACGGCGGCCGCATGCCCCCCGCCGCCGCCGACCCGAGCTGCCAGCCCTACGAGGGCGCCGACATCCTGACCCTGCCCCCCGAGGCCCGCGACCTGCTCGCCGACTGGATCGCCGCCGACAAGCCCGCCGGCGAGCCCACCGAGGCGACCGAGACCCTCGAGGTCTCCGGTGAGCTCAAGGATCCGGACATCGTGCTCTCGATGCCCGAGCCCTACGCGCCGACCTTCACAGACCCCGACAACCCGGGCAACGAGTACCGCTGCTTCGTGCTCGAGCCCGGCGAGGCCTCGGGCAAGTACATCACGGCCATGGCGCCGACGGTCGACCAGGAGAGCCTCGTCCACCACGCCGTGCTCTTCACGGTCAACCGCGAGGGCCTGGACGAGCGCTACCTCGACCCCCAGGGCTTCGACTGCATCGACGGCCAGGGCGGCGACTCGACCGACGGCATGATCGCGGCCTGGGCGCCCGGCATGCTGCCCATCGAGTTCCCCGAGGGCACGGGCTTCGCCATCCCCGACGACGCCTACCTCGTCCTCCAGATGCACTACTTCGCCAACGGCGGGGACGCGGGCCTGGCCGACCAGTCCGGCTACGCCTTCAACCTCACCGACAGCGTCGACAAGCCCATCTACATGGCGCCCCTCGGCAGCAACCGCTTCACCATCCCGGCCGGCGCCGCCGAGCACACCGACACCGACAGCTTCGTCAACGACTACTTCGACTTCTCCGTGCTCGGCATGTTCCCCCACATGCACCAGCTCGGCACGAGCTTCCACGCGAAGATCATCCACGAAGACGGCACCGAGACCTGCATGGTCTCGGGCACTTACGACTTCGACAACCAGATGACCTACATGTTCAGCGAGCCGCCGACCTTCGCCAAGGGCGACCGGGTCGAGTACTCCTGCACCTGGGACAACTCGGACGGCACCTCGGACGTGCGCTACGGCGAGCGCACCGATGAAGAGATGTGCTTCTTCTTCACGCTGGTCACCCCCTGAGGCCCCGCGGCCGCCGGCCTCCGCCCCCCGCGGCGGACCGGCGGCCCGGCCCGGCCCGGAGCCCCCCATGCGCCCCCTGCTGATGTGGCTGGCAGGGGCCGCCCTCGCGGGCCCCCCGGCCTTCGACCCGGCCCCCGGCTGGGAGAGCTACGCCACCACCCTCCGGGCGACCTACGCCTACCTCGACCGCGACCCGGCCGAGGTGGACGTCGAGGGCCTGCTGGGCCGCCTGCGCACGGCCGCCCTCGCCACCCAGAGCGCCCCCGAGCTGCGCCGCGTGCTCCACCGCGGCAGCCTCGCCCTGGCCGATCCCCACGTGCTCGTGGCGCCCCTCGACGACGACGATCCCAATGTCTGGCCCACCTCGGCCGATCTGGTGGTCGACCCCGGGCCCGGCGGCCAGGGCCTCGTGATCGGCGATGTGCGCCGCGACAGCGCCGCCGCTGCGGCCGGGCTGCAGGCGGGTGCCCCGCTGCTGGCGGTCGAGGGGGTGCCCATCGACCAGGCGGTCGCGGCCTTCTGGGGCGCGCTGGTGCCCGCGCCCACCCCCACCCAGCGGGCCTTCGCGGCCACCCTGCTGGCCAACGGCCGCCGCACGGGCCCCCGGGAGCTCACGGTCGGCGCGCCCCCCCGCCGCCTGACCCTCGACAACCCCCGGGCCCTCGCCCGGGCCGTCTCCGCGCGCCCGCCCCTCACGGTGCGCACGGTCGCGGGGGTCTGTGTGCTGCGCCCCGAGAACAGCCTGGGCGACCTCGCCCTCGTCGCCGCCGTAGACACCGCCCTCGCGGGCTGTGACCACGCCCAGGGCCTCGTGCTCGACCTGCGCAACACCCCCAGCGGCGGCAACACCGACGTGGCGCGGGGCATCCTCGGCCACTTCACCGACGAGACCGCCAGCTACCAGATCCACGAGATCCCCGCCGTCGCCCGCCGCACGGGGGTGCCCCGGCGCTTCGTCGAGCAGGTGCTGCCCCGGGCGCCGCGGGTGGGCGGGCCGGTGGTCGTGCTCGCCGGGGCCTGGACGGGCAGCATGGGCGAGGGCCTGGTCATCGGCATGGACGCCCTCGGTGCCCACACCGTCGCCCGCGACATGGGCGACCTGCTCGGGGCCCTCCACAGCTTCCCCCTCGAGGGCGGCGCGGGCACCCTCGAGCTCGGGGCCGAGGCCCTGTTCCACGTCGACGGGCGCCCCCGGGCCGACTTCGTGGCCGCCACGCCCCGCTCCGCTGTCGAGGCCGGCCCGGCGGGCGACCCGGCCCTCGAGCTGGCCCTGGCCCACATCGCCGCCGCCCGTCCCTGAGGCCGCTCAGGGCCCGAGCCGTCCCCGGACGAGGGGGTCGGCCTCGGTGGCGGCGCTCGGCCGGGCCGCCGGGGCGAGCACCCCGAGCAGCCGGGCCGCCGTCCACCGCACCCGGGGCGCGCGCTCCGGGGCGAGACCGGCGAGGAAGAAGGCCGCCGGCGGCGGCTGGGGCAGCCGTGCGGCAGCCTCCAAGATGACGATGAGTGCGTCGTCTTCGAGGCTCTCCCCCTCGGTTCTGCTGCCCCCGTGGCCGACCCAGCGCAGGGGCAGCGCGGCCTCTGCCGCCGAGGCCGGCGGCTGGGGCCAGAGCACGGGCCAGGCGTCGGCCGGTGGCACGGGTGTGCGGTGGCGGGGCGCCCGGGCCCGGGGCTGCTCGCTGGCGATCAGGGCCCGCAGCTCGGCCGCCCGCTCGTCCAGCACGAGCCCCTCGGGGGGCTCCTCGGCGAGCATGGCGAAGGCCAGGGCCTGGCGCAGGTGGGGCTGGGCGGCCGGTGGCAGGGCCGCGTGGCCCGCCGCGGTGGGCCGGGGTGCGTCCTCGAGCTGGGCCCAGGTCCAGAGGGCCCAGAGCAGATCCGCATAGCGGTCGCCGGCCGGCGCCGGGAAGAGCTGGCGCAGGGTGGCCGCCGCGGCGAGCGCCCCGGCCGCGCTGCCCTCGGGCACCACCCCGTCGACCACGTGGGCGGCGCAGGGCCCGACCAGGGGGCCCGCCTCGGCGCAGAGGTCCATGGCGTCGCGCACCCGGGCGAGACCGTGGGCCTCGATCACCCCGTCGGCCGCCTGGAACAGGCACTCCTGGCGGTCGGTGCCCGCGGGCCAGCCGGCCACACAGAGCGCCCGGGCCCGGTCGACCTCCCCGGCCGCCGCCGCCGCGTCCCGCTCGGTCGCCGCACAGCGCAGATCGGCGCCACAGCCGCCGTCGACGACGGCCCAGTCGCGGCGGGTGCCCGGCGCCGGTGGCCAGACGCCCCGGGGGGCGGCGCCGCCCACGAGGCCCACGAGGTGGGGCCGCGCCTCGTGCCGTGCGCAGCGCTCGGCGGCCGGGCCCGCCGGCGGCAGGGCCCCACAGATGGCCGGCTGGTCGGCGGGGTGGGCGAGCAGCAGCTCTTCGACCAACACGACCTGGACGAGGGGATCCGCCGCTGCGAGGGCCGCCCGGGCCGCCACGGGCTGGGTGGTCCAGGGCACGACCACCGCCCCCCGGGCCGCCGCCAGGGCCGCCGCGCTCCCGTCCGCTGCGCCCCCGCCACAGCCCACGAGGGCGGCGGCCAGGCCGAGGGCCCGGGCACGGCGCCCGCGAGACGAGAGAGGATCGGTCGACACAGCGCGCTCCCAGGGCCCCAGCCTACCCAGCGCGGGCCCCCTCTGCCGCGCGGCCTACCAGCCCCCGACGGCCGTGCGCAGGGCGAGGGCCCAGAGCTCGGCGGCGAGGCGGGCCTCGATCTCGGCCTTGCGGGCCTTGGCCAGGGTCTCTTCGCGCTTGTTCACCCGGAACACATCGCTCGCGCCCAGGGCCAGCGCCTCCCGCTCCCGGCGGGCCACCTCGGCGGCCTGGGCCGCGCTGCGCTGCTGGTAGCTCCAGGCCTCCACGGCCCGGGTCCAGGCCTGGTGGGCCTGGAGCACCTCGGCGCGCACCTCGTCGGCGAGGCCCCGGCGCTCGGCCTGGAGCCGCTCGACCGCTGCGAGGGCCCGGGCCCGCTCGCCGCGCCCCTTGCGCAGGGCCAGCGGCACCTCGAGCTTGGCCCCGAGGTCGAGCTCGGGCTTGGCCTTCTTCTCCTTGGTGGGGTCGTCCTTCGTCGGGCCCAGGTCCTGGGCCAGCCCCACCTGGGCCTCGAGCTTGGGCAGCACCGTGCTGCGCGCCCGGTCGGCCTCGACCCGCGCACCGGCGAGGATGGCGTCCATCACAACCAGATCGGGCCGCGCCTGGAGCGCCTTGGCCACGAGGCTCTCGGCGCTCTCCGCCGGAGGCGCCGGCGGGGCGGCCTCGGGCAGCTGGTCGACCGTGGGCACGATGGGCCGCTGGTCCTCGCCGCGGAAGTAGAGGCTGAGGCCGAGGGCGGCCGCCTGGAGGGCCTGCTCGGCGTCGACCATGTCGGCCCGGCGGGCGAGCAGGGCCTGGTCGTTGTCGATGGCGTAGAGCTCGGGGGTGGCGCCGAGGGCGACCTGCTGGGCGAGCACCTCGGCCCGCTGCTCGGCGAGGGCGAGCTGCTGGCGCGCCACCGCGAGCTTCTCGCCCGCCGCGACCCACTTGCGCCAGGCGGCCGCCGCCTTGCCGAGCACGGCCTGGCGCTTTGCGTCCACCCCGGCCGCGGCCCCCGCGGCGCTGTGGCGGGCCACCAGCCACTTCGCCCGCTCGGCGGTGATGCCGAGGTCTTGGAGCAGCGGCACCGCGAGGCGCACCCGGGCCTCGCCGAGGTCGAGGGTCTCGTAGCCGCCGTAGTAGCTGGGGAAGTCGCCCGTGCCGATGCGGTAGCCGGCCTCGACCCGGGGGCCGAAGGGGGTCGCCACCGACAGGGCGCTGTCGGCGAAGAGCCGCGGGTAGGGGCCGAGCTCCTGCTCGAGCTTGCCCGTGAGCGTGGGGTCGAAGGCCCCCGCTGCCGACAGCCGCTTGCCCTCGGCCTCGGCGCGCTTGGCCTCGGCCGCGGCGATGGCGGGCACCCGCGCATCGACGGCCGCGAGCACCGCATCGAGGGTGAGGGGTGCGGCCAGCCCGAGCGAGCAGAGCAACACCAAGACAGCGTGAATCACGTCATTCCCGTCAACAGAGGAGAGCGGCGGAGGCCCGGGGGCCCCGGGGCCTCACTTGAGGGCCTTGGGGGCCCGAGGCTTCTTCTGGTTCGGCGGCACGCCGCCCTTGCTCTTGTCCTTGCCCAGGTCGTCCGGGGGCAGGGGCGGGAAGCCGTTGATCTGGCGCCACAGCTCGTAGCCGATGGTCACCCGCGACAGGAGCACGAAGCCCTTGGCGCGCACACCCTGGCGCAGCCGCGCGCCCGTGGGCCAGGCGGGGCCCTCGGGATCGGGCACCACGACCACCCGGAAGCTGCCCTTGCCGTTGTCGGTGGCGTCGATGAAGGCCACCCGTCCCGGGAAGGTGCCGGTCGAGAGCTCGGGCCAGCCGCTGAACTGGAGCGCCGGCCAGCCCTCGAAGAGCACCCGCACCTCTTCGCCGGGCTCGATGAGGGGCACGTCGTTGCCGTCGATGGTCAGGGCCACGGCGCGGCTCTGGGTCTCGGGCACGAGGGTCACGAGCACGTCGCCCTCCTTGACCTGGGCGCCGTCGGGGCCGCCGTGGAGCCGCAGCACCGTGCCGTCCCGGGGCGCGCGCACCTCCTGGGCAGCCTGGCGGGCCAGCTTCACGTCGATGTTGACCAGCTTGCGCCGGGCGTCGGCCTCCTTGGCCAGGGCGGCCTGGAGCTGGGCCTCGGCGCTGGCCACCTTCGAGGCGCCGGCCTGGGCCGCCTTGTCCCGGGCGCGCTCGGCGCCGGCGATGAGCTGGAGCCGCGCCTCGACCGTCGTGGCGGCCTTGGTCGCCTTCATGTCGGCCAGCTCGCGCTTCCGGGTGGACTCGATGCCCGCCTCGGCGAGCTGGCGCACCCGCTCGGCCTGGAGCCGCGCGGTCTCGGCCTCGGCCTGCTCGCCGGCCAGCTTCTGGCGCTCGCTCAGCACCTTCGCCGCGTACTCGGCAATGCTGAGCTCGCGGGCGGTCTGCTCGGCGGCGACCTTCATGCGGTAGGTGGCCACGGCCTCCCGGGCCGCCGTCAGGGCGACCTGGACCTGGTCGCGCTCGGCGTTCAGGCGGGCGAGATAGTCGGGGTCGTTGTCGGCGAGGGTGGCCAACAGCTCGCCCTTCTGGACAACCTCGCCCTCCTGCACATGCCACTGCTTGATGCGCCCCTTGACCGGGGCCTCGACCGACTGGGCCCGGTCTTCGGGGGCGTAGGCCACCACCTCGCCGGAGCCCACACTCGACTGCTGCCAGGGCAGGAAGAGCAGGATCACGACCAGCAGCGGGAAGATGGCCGCGAGCAGCCGGGCGACCCCCGTGACCGCCCAGGGGGACTGGACGAGGCGCAGGGCCGGCAGCGCACCGTCGCCGCGGCCCAGGCTGCGGCGGCTTCCAGAGAGCACGAGAAAGGGCGCCGCGCCGTCGCTGCAGCGGGCGCCGGCCGAGTCCGTCGGGGGGGGCTCAGGGAGCGACATCGATGCCCTCCGGCGTGAGGGTGCAGCGGTCGGGCAGCAGGGCCGCCACCTCGGGCTGCTCGGTGAAGACGAGGAGGGTCCACGGGGCGGAGGGGTCGACCAGCGGGGCGAGCAGGCGGGCGCGCTCTTCGTCGGAGATGGCGTCGAGCAGCCCGTCCACGACCAGCAGCCGCGGGCGGGCGCACAGGGCCCGGGCGAGCATCAGGCGCCGGGCCTGGGAGGAGGACAGGGGGGTGCCCGTGGGGCCGAGCTCGGTGTGGATGTCGTCGGGCAGGGCCGAGACGGCCTCGGTCAGCCCGACCTGGGCGAGGGCCCGCCGCAGCACGAGCACCGAGGCATCCGGGCGGCCCAGCCCGACGTTCTCGGCCACCGAGCCCTGGATGATGTCGATGCCGCCGGCCATCATGCTGTCGCGGTAGAGCACGTCGGGGCGCAGATCTTCGGCCCGCAGCCCGTCGCGCCAGACGGCACCCGCCCGGGGGCGGCGCATGCCCAGGATGACCTCGGCGAGGGCCGTCTTGCCCACACCGGGGCGCCCGAGCACGGCGAGGCGCTGGCCCCCCTCGACCGTGAGCTGGACGGGACCGAGGCGCCGCACGCCGCCGGGCTGCTGGACGACCACGTCCTCGAGGCCCACGCTGGCGCCCCGGTCGTCGGCGCCCACCGGCGCCCGGCCGAGGCCCGTGACCCGCTCCTGGGGCAGGTCGACCAGCGTGCCGAGCTTGTCGATGCCGGCGAGCAGATCGTAGAAGGTGTCGAGCTTGTCGGCGAACTTGGCGAAGCCGGCCAGGGCCGAGGTCACGATGAACTCGGCGGCGACCAGCTGGCCCACGCTGAGCTGGCCCTCGAGCACGAGCCAGCCACAGAGGCCCAGCAGCGCCACGCTGGCCACGGCCTGGAGCGCGAGGCTG
>CAXQUZ010000376.1:0-6049 GCA_964226865.1 Myxococcota bacterium
GCGGCACCGAGGGCCGCGCAGGGACCGCCCCAGGACGGGGCCCCCGGCGGCGCACGGAGGGCGACGGGCACCGACGACGGGAGCAGGCCCCGGCAGCGGGCCACCCGGCGGTGGCGCAGGGGCGCGAGGCGAGGCGCGAGGAGCCGGCCGAGGGCGCTCTCGGTCAGGGCATCCTGGAGAGCCCCGCCCCATGAGGACGAGACGAGCCCCGCCCCCTCGAGGGCGACCGCCACCACCCGGGGGGCCTCCGGGGCGCCGGCGGGTCGGTCGGCCTGGGCGAGGGCCGCGAGCCCGGCCGGACCGGGGGCCACGACCACCGCCACCGATCCGAGCGCGCCGGCGGCCGCGAGGGCAGGGCCGACCGCCCCGCTGCCGGAATCGGGCCGCCAGCGCAGCACATTGGCCCCCCACTCCCGGGCGACCGTGTCGACGGCGAGGGCCGCCTCGGCCCCCGTGCCGCCGAGCAGATCCACGAGGACCAGCCCCCCGCTGCCGGCCCGGTTGCGCACCACCCCGGCGGGCGCGCCCCCGGGCTGCGGGGCGGCGGACGGGGGCGGCGAGAGGCCGGGGTGGGCGAAGGGCAGCGGCACCAGCGCGAGCAGCAGCAGCAGCACAAGGCCCACGCCCCCCCGTGCCCTGGGCGGGGCCGGGCGGTGGTCGGCGGGGCGCCGGGCCGCGGGTCTCAGTCCCAGGCCGCGAGGCTGCGGCCCAGCAGCGCCTCGAGGGCCCGCCGCTCGGGGGCCAGCTCGGCACGCAGCCGGGCCTTGAGGGCCGGGTCCATGGGCGCCCGGTCGACGTAGCGGATGTTGCCCCGGCGGGCGGCCCGGATGAGCAGCCCCATGCCCGGCACCGGCGCCGGGTCGACCCCCTCGAGCACCCGGCGCTGGCGGGGGTGGTTCACCCAGGCCCGCAGCGCCGGCCAGTGGACCGTGCGGTTGCTGTTGCGCGCGCGCTGGCCCGCGTCGAGCACCCCGTCGCGCCCGGCGAAGCGCGGCGCCACCCCGAGGAAGCCCAGCACCCCGTCCAGCACCCCCTCGGGGTCGTCGCGGAGGTCGTCGAGGATGATGACCTTGACATTGTCTTCGCCGAAGGCCTCGAACCAGCGCCCGACCTGTTCGGCGTAGCGGCAGTGGTGGCGGTAGCGCCAGGCCACAGCGGGCATCGACCAGGGGGGCAGGCCCTCGCCCCGGCCCCGGGCCTCCTCGGCCGCCAGCGCCGCCGCGAAGTCGGCGATGGGCTCGTCGCCCGTGAAGACGAGGTGGCTGTGGAGGGAGTGGAGCCAGCCCACAGGCTCGCGGAGCTGGAGCAGGATCTTGGGCGCGCGCACCTTGTGGACGGCGAAGAAGGCCTTGCACTCCGCCGCGGCGGTCTCGCTGCAGAGCAGCCAGGTGCTGGCCTCACCGACCCGGGCGTGGCCGGCGGCCCCCCGGAAGTGCTGGAGGTAGTTCTCGGCCGAGCGGGGGGGCTGGTGGTAGCCGAGGTCGGCCCCGAAGAAGTGGAGCTCCTTGCGGGCCATGAAGATGTCGGGGTGGCCCTTGAGGAAGCTGTCGAGCAGCCCCGAGCCCGACCGGGGGTGGCCGACAAAGAGGAAGTCGGGGGGCTGGATGGCGCCGCCGGGCAGGGGCACCCGACCGAAGGCCAGGGCCCGGGCCACCGTGCGCAGGGGGCGGGTCGGATCGGCCATCTCAGCGCTCCGCGGCGGCGAGCACGTCGCCCCAGATGTCGCGCAGCTGGCGCACGACGTGGTCGACATCGAAGAGGTCTTCGGCCCGGCGGCGGCCCGCGTGGCCCATGCGCCGGCGCCGGCCCGGGTCGTCGAGCAGGGCGACCAGGGCGTCGGCCAGGGCGTCGACGTCTCCCGGCGGCACGAGCAGCCCCGTCTCCTGGTCGCGCACGGCCTCGGGCACCCCGGCGATGGGGGTCGCGACGACGGGAAGCCCGCAGCCCATGGCCTCGAGAATGCTCATCGGCAGGCCTTCTTGGTAGGACGGCAGGCAGAGGATGTCGGCGCTGGCGAAGGCGGCGAGCTTGTCGGGGCCGGACACCCAGCCGAGCACCTCGACGGCATCGCCCAGCCCCTGGGCCGCGATGGTGGACCGCAGGCGGTCGAGGTCGCCGTTGCCGCCGATGCGGAAGCGCGCCGTCGGCACCCGGGCCCGCACCTTCGGGATGGCCGCGACCAGATCCCAGGTGCCCTTGCGCTGGCCCACCTCGCCCATGAAGAGCACCGTGGGCACGGCATCGGCGGGGCGCGGGGTGGGGACGAGGGACTCGAGCAGCACCGGGTTGTAGAGCACATCGACGGCCACACCGTCGCCGCAGAGGGCGTGGATCTCGGCCGCCATGGCCTGGGACAGGGCGATGACCCGGTCGGCCTGGGTGAAGAGGTAGCGCATGGCCGCGGCGTGGACGCGGGCGGCGCCGTGGAAGGCGGCGAGATCGGGGGCGTGGACGTGGAGCACGATGGGCGCGCCCGTCGTCCGGGCCTCCTGGACGTAGGCCATCTTCCGGTAGAAGGAGGTGAAGTAGGAGAGGTGGACGTGGAAGAGCTGGGGCCGCCAGCCCCGAGCCAGGCGGGCCACGAAGCGGCCCTGGCGCACCATCATCCGGGCGGCCTTGGGCACGGTCGAGCCGTCGCGCATCGTGCCGACCTAGTCGACCTGGACGCCCTCGAGGGCCGGCGAGTCGAGCCAGGCCCGGGCCACGGTGGAGATGCCCCCCTTGGCGTCGAGGTCGGGGCCGATCATGGCCACGTGGCGGACGGCGGGCGGGGCGGCGGTCATCGGGGGCCCTCGGGCGCAGGAGGAGCGGACGGTGGCGCCGGGGGGGGCGCGTCCATGCGCTCGGCGTAACGTGGCGGCAGGCCGCGCTGGAGCCGCGCGGCGACCTCCGGCTCGACGGCGGGGGCGACGCCGGCCTCGTCGAGCACGGCGAGGTGGGGCCCCATCTCTTCGTAGCGGCCCTGGCGCTCGAGGGCCCGCAGCAGCTCGCGCCGCAGCCCGTGGCGGTCGGGGGCCTCGGCGAGCAGCGCGGCCATGGTGGTGCTGCCCTCCCGGTCGCCGGTGGCCTCGAGGGCCCGGGCCGTCGCCAGCCGCAGGTCGACCCCGGGCCGGCCGGCACAGACCCGCCGCGCCGAGCGCAGCAGAGCGAGGGCCTCGGCCGGATCGCCCACCGCCAGGGTGACCTCGCCCCGGGTGGCCAGCACACCACAGTCCCCCCGCAGCGCCAGCGGCACCAGGGCCAGCATGCGGGCGGCGTCCTGGGTGTCGCCGGCGCCCAGCAGGAAGCGGGCATAGGGGGCGGCCATGGCCGGGTCGAGGGCGACGGCCCGCTCGGAGAAGCTGCGGGCCGTCCAGGGGTCGCCCCGCTCGGCCGCGATGCGGGCGGCGTCCCGGAGGCGGTCGGCCCGCTCGGGCACGACGGCCGCCAGCTCGAGCAGGGGCGCGTCGGTGTCGGCGATGGCGGCCTCGAGCCAGGGCTGGGCCCGGTCGTTGTCGGGCAGGTTGCGCGAGAGGGCCCGGCGCCAGGCCAGCCGCGCGAGGGTCTGCTCGCCCGTGCGGGCCCGCAGCCGGGCCTCGAGGATGTGGGGCCAGGGCAGGCTCGGAGCGAGGCGCCGGGCCTGGGCGGTGGTGCGCAGGGCCGCGGCGGTGTCGCCGGTCGCCGCCGGGTGGCGGGCGAGCTGGACGACCACCCGCCAGTCGAGGGGCTGCCAGCGCACGGCCGCCGCGAGGGCCGCCCCGTCCGCCGCACCGGCGTCGTCGAGGGCCAGCAGCGCGGTGGGGCCGCGGGTGGGGGCCTCCGGGTCGAGGCGGGCCCAGACCCAGCCGGCGGCCGGGACGACGCAGCCCATCAGGAGCACGGCGCCCGCGGCCGGGAGCGCCAGCCGGGCCAGGGCCGGGCGGCGGGCGGACTGGGCGTCGAGGCCGACCAGGGCACCGGAGAGCACCGCCACCACCATGGCCAGGGCCTGGGTGCGCAGGGGAAAGCCCCAGAGGCCGGCCACCAGCACGGCCGAGAGCCCGCCGAGCAGGCCGGCCCCGAGCCAGCGGCGCCGGCCCCGCTCGAGGCGCAGCACCCGGGCGAGGCCCAGCCCGAGGGGCAGCAGCACCAGCAGCACCCACAGCGGCCCCTCGATCGGCCCCTGCTCGGCCAGCGCCTGGAGCAGCTCCTGGTGGGCGTGGGTGGCCGCCGCGAAGCGCCCCCCCGTCGTGTGGGCGGGCAGGGCGTCCGAGAAGCCCCCGGGCCCGACCCCGCTCGGCGCGGCGGCCCGGGCGAGGGCGACGGTGTGGCGCCAGATCTCGGGGCGGCTGCCGAGGGCGTGGGGGGTGGCCTGGCCGGGCAGCAGGGCCGAGGTGAGGCCGTCGACCACCCGCTCGATGCCGAGGCCGAGGCCCACGCCGCCGGCGAGCACGGCCGTGCCCCCGAGGGCCAGCCCGAGCTGGCGGGGCAGGGCCAGGGTGAGGGTGAGGGTCAGGCCGAGGGCGCCGGCGATGAGGGCCCCGCGGCTCTGGGCCAGGCCGAGGCCGGCGAGGCAGACGAGGGCGCCCGCCCCGGCGAGCAGGCGCGGGCCCTGGTGGCGCCGGGTGGCGAGGGCGACGGCCACGGGCAGGGCCGCCGCGACGAGCACCCCGCCGTGGTTGGGGTTGATGAAGGTGCCGAAGGCGGGCTCCTTCGCGGCCCGGGGCAGCCCCGAGATGCCCCAGATCTGGTCGAGGCCCAGGGCCCGGTGGCCCGCCGCCAGCAGCACCAGCAGCACGGCCAGGCCGACGAGACCACCGGCGAGCTCGAGCCGGCGGCGGCGGGTGCGCAGCAGCAGCGCGGCGGCGAGGCCCAGGGCCAGCACCCCCGCCGTGCTGCCCCAGGCATCGACGGCCGCGGGCAGATCGACGGCCAGCGGGCCGCTGTCGGCGCCGACCAGGGCATGGGAGGCCTGGACCAGCCCGCCGAGCTCGCCCTGGAGCGCTGGCCGCAGGCGATCCGGCAGGGGCACCAGCCGCAGGCCCCCGACCAGCCAGAGGCCCGCGCCCCCGAGCACCGCCGCAAGCCCGAGGGGCCCGGTGCTCGGGGCCTTGCGCGCCCCCGCCACGACGAAGACGAGCACGGCCCCCGCCCCCAGCGCGCCCACCGCCCGGACGCCCGGGTGGACCCCGCCAAAGGCCAGCACGGCGACGAGCACCGGCGCGAGCAACAGCCAGCCGGGCCGGGGCCAGCGGGGGGTGGGGCGGGGATCGGTCACGGGGCTCCTTCGGTCGCGGGCCGGTCGCCCCCTTGCCGTGCCGTGCTGGCCCGCGTCCGTCCACTTTCAGGGCCTTGCAAGGCCATGTCCCCTCCCCCGTCTGGGCCATGCCGGGGCCCGACCGCCGCCCAGGCCGCCCGTGGTGGCGGGGCTTGCGCGCCCTCGCAGGAGAGTGGCGCGCGCGCCGGCGGCGGGTGACCCTGGTAGTCCGGGTGGTCGCTGCGCCCCCCTGGCGGGTGCCTCCGCGTCCCCTCGCGGTCGCTCCGCCGGGCCTCTGCAGCCCACTCATCGAGATTCTCGGCAAACCCAGCTGGACGGGCCGCCCCCGCACTGCGACACTGCCGACACCACTGAGGGTGGGGAGAGCGATGGATTACCCCGAGACCGGGGCCCAGACCCAGACGGATGGGGACGGCCTGATCCTGCACTACTGGCAGGTTCTGAAGAAGCGCAAGTGGGTGGTGATCGCCTTCACCTTCTTTCTCGTGCTGTCGGTGACCATCGCGACGTCGCTGTCGACGCCCTACTACGCGGCCACGACCGTCATCGAGATCAGCCCGAAGACCGACACCATCCTCGAGATCAACGAGGTCAGCGAGTTCGTGACGGCCTCCAGCTCGTCCGAGCTGCGCAACTACTACGCCACCCAGTACAAGGTGATGCAGAGCCGCTCGACGGTCGAGTCGGCCATCGAGCTGCTGCGCACCGAGCACGGCATCACCGACTTCGACGAGGCCGAGAAGCCCGTCGAGGCCTTCCGGGCCAACCTCAGCATCCAGCCTGTGGTCGAGACCCACCTCGTCAACATCACCT
>CAXQUZ010000377.1:0-16941 GCA_964226865.1 Myxococcota bacterium
AGCCACTGGGTGAGGGCGTCCTGCTGGTCCGAGGTCAGGCGTCCCCACAGCCCGTGGTCGATCAGCCCCAGGCGGCCGTCGCGGAGGACGAGCACGTTGCCCGGGTGGGGGTCGCCGTGGAAGAAGCCGTGCTCGAAGACCTGGGCGTAGGTGGCGTCGATGAGCACGTCCATGGCGGCGTCGACCCGGGCCCGCTGGTCGGGGTCCTCGCGGTCGAAGCTGGCCAGGGCCCGGAAGGGCTGGCCCTCGAGCAGCTCCATGACCATCACGCGCCGGGTCGAGAAGCGCTCGTGGACCCGGGGCACCACCACCGCCTCCACCTTGGCGAAGTTGCGGGCGAAGATGCCGGAGGAGCGGGCTTCTTGGAGGAAGTCCAGCTCCTGGTTCATCGCCGCCTCGAACTCGCGCACGATGCCGACGGGGGTGTAGAGGCCCGGGAAGTCGATGCGGCCGTCGACGACGTGGGCCAGGGTGTAGAGGATGTGGAGGTCGGAGCGGATGCGGGCCTCGATGCCCGGCCGCTGGATCTTGACCGCCACCGCCTCGCCCGAGGCCAGCACGGCCTTGTGGACCTGGGCGATGCTGGCGCTGGCCAGGGGGGTGACCGAGACCTCGGCGAAGCGCTCGTCCACGGGCGCGCCGAGCTCTTGCTGGAGCAGGGCGGCCACCTCGTCCCAGGGGGCCGGCGGCACGTTGTCCTGGAGGGTCTCGAGCTCGGCGATGACGTCGGCGGGCACGATGTCGGGACGCACCGAGAGGACCTGGCCCAGCTTGACGAAGGTGGGACCCAGCTCGGCCAGCACCATGCGCAGCCGGCGGGCGAAGGGCAGCCCACTGGCGCCCCCGTGCTCGGCCCCCTCCCCCTCGAGGCCCGCCTGGCGCACCAGCGAGCCGAAGCCATGGCGGACGAGCACGCCGGTGATCTCTCGGAGCCGGGGCAGATCGTGGATGTTGATGTGGGCCATGCGCCCACCTATTGGACCGGCGCCTCCCTGACCCGGACCCGACGTGCCGAAGCTGATCGCCCCCCTGCCGCCCGGGCCCCTCGCCCTCATCGGCGACATCCACGGTGAGATCGACGCGCTGGAGGCCGTGCTCGCCCGGCCCGAGCTCGCGGGGCGCCACCTCGTGTTCCTGGGCGATCTGGTGGACCGGGGCCCCGACAGCCCGGCCGTGGTCGACCGGGTCGCCGCCCTGGTCGCCGCCGGCAGGGCCACCTGTGTGGTCGGCAACCACGAGCTCAACCTGCTGCTCGGCCGCGACCGGGAGGGCAACGGCTGGTTCCGGGACGCCCCGGATCACTGGCAGCGCCGGACCGAGACGGGCGCGGCCGTGCGGGCGCCCTTCCCGTCCCGTCCTCTCGAGACGGACGCGGCGAGAACGGCCATGCTCACGTTCTTTCGCAGCCTTCCCCTCGCGGCCGCCCGGGCCGATCTGCGGGTGGTCCATGCCTGCTGGGACGACCGCTCCATCGCCCAGCTGCCCGCCTCGGGCGACGTCGCCATGCTGATGGCCGCCCACGAGCAGCGGGTCCGGGACGCGCTCGCCGCCCGGGGGGTGCTCGACCGGGCGGCCGCCCAGCGGGCCCGGTGGCAGGGACTGCGCGCCCTGGACTGCCGGCCTGACGAGATGCTCGACGACGTCGCCATCCAAGACATGACCGAGCAGAACGACAACCCGGTCGCCGTGCTCACCAGCGGCCGCGAGGAGCGGGTGGCCTTCGCCGACCGCTTCTTCGTCGCCGGCAAGTGGCGCTTCGTCGAGCGCAGCCGCTGGTGGCAGCAGCACAGCGACCCGGTGCCCGTCGTCGTCGGCCACTACTGGCGGGCCCGCGTGCCCCCGCCGCCCGGCGCCCGGGACGTCTTCGTGACCCCGGCGCCGACCGACTGGGCCGGCCCAGAGCGCAGCGTCTTCTGCCTCGACTACAGCGTGGGCCGCCGCTACCGCGAGCGTGCCGCCGGCCGCCACGACCACTTCGAGACGGCCCTGGGCGCCCTGCTCTGGCCCGAGCGGCGGCTGCTCTTCAGCGACCGCCCGGGCACCCTGGCCACCCGCTGAGGCTCAGCCGGCGGGCGCCGGCGCGAGGTCGTTGCCCACCTTGATGCCGACCATGAACTGGCGGGGGGCCGTGGGCCGGGCGCCGAGCGGCCGCCAGGAGGTCGTGGCGGTCTCGCCCGTGAGGTTGCTGCCCGTGGCGTAGACCTGGAGCCAGTCGGTGGCCCAGACCCGGGCCGAGGCGTCGAGCAGCACCAGCGCGGGGATGTCGGTGTCGCGGGCCGGGTAGATGCCCGCCCGGTCGAGCATGCCCGAGCGGGCCGACATGCCGAGGCCCAGGTCGAAGCGGGGGTGGGCCAGGGCGAGCTGGGCGCTGCCCTGGTGCTGGGGCAGGTAGGGCAGGTAGTCGCCGCGCCGGACCTCGCCGTACTGGGGGAAGTCCGAGTCGAAGGTCGTCTGGAACTGGGCCTGGGTGAAGGTGTAGGTGAAGGAGAGGGGCAGCGAGAAGGCGCCGGGCAGCATCACCGTGGTGCCGCCGAGGGTCTCGAGACCGAGCACCCGGGCCTCTCCGCCGTTGAACTGGGTGTCGAGCTGGGCCCCGTCGCAGCCACCCGAGAGGGTGCAGGCGCCCACGATGTTCTGGTACTGGTTGAAGAAGCCCACCACCTCGAGGTTCCCGCCCGTGCCCACCGCCCGGGCCCCCAGCTCGGAGTTCCAGCTGATCTCGGGCTGGATGTCTTCGGGCTGGCCCGGCGCCACCGGCGAGAAGCCCCGGTAGCTGCCCGCGAAGAGATCGACCCACTCGGCCACCTCGACGAGCGCACCCGCGCCGGGGAGCACGGTGGTGCGGGTGATGGGGGTGGGGCTGCCCTGGGGGCGGCCGCTGGCGTCGAGGTCGACGAGCGCGGTCTGGACCACCTCGACCCGGCCGCCCGGCAGCAGGTGGACCCGGCCGATGCCCAGGTCTTCGTGGGCGTGCACAGCGAGGGCCCGGGCCGTGGCGTCGCTGTGGGTGGTGGTGACCCGGTCGCCCTCGGCCCGGGCGAGCTGGCCGCTGCGCATGTCGAAGGGGTCTTCGGTGTGGAGCCGCACCACGTCGTCGCCGTGGAGCCGGAGGCCGGTCTCGAAGACGCTCTCGATGCGGTCCTTCACGACCGTCCAGCGCAGGTCGCTCTGGAGGCCGGTGGCGTGGTAGCGCCGGTCGTTCGTGCCGATCCAGAGCTGCTGGTCGGTGGAGTTGGAGTCCTCTTCGCCGCGCATGACCGCGAGCAGCACGGCGCCCTGGCCGTCCTGGGGGTCTTCCTGCATCAGGGCGTGGGCGTCGATGGGGGCGCCGAAGTGGTTGAACTTGCGCCACTGGCGCGAGAGGAAGTGGTGGTAGGCCACCGTGCGCATGCGCACCCGCGGCGAGAGCTTCGCCGACCAGCCGAGCTCGGCCTGGGTGCGCTGCCAGGCCATCAGCCCCAGCGCCGAGGCGGCATAGCGGCGGTAGGGCGTGGCGGCCGCGTCGCCGCTGGTGAGCCCGAGGTAGGTCTCGTGGGAGCGCTCCCGGGCGTAGCCGAGCTTGAGGTCGAGGCTCTGGCCCGTGCCCAGCCGCAGCTGCCCCTTGGCCATGAACTCCGAGCGGCCGAAGCCCGTGGGGCCGCCCGTGTCGAGCTCCTTGAAGCCCTGGGACTGGAGGTGGACGCCCTCGACCACCACCCCGCCCCGGTCGCCGCCCGTGCCGGCGTAGCCGTGGGCCTTGAGCGAGCCGAAGCTGCCGACGGCCACGTCGAGGCGGCCGAGGGGGGCCGAGGGGGTGCCGCGGGTGAGGAGGTTCACGGCGCCGCCGACGGTCTGGGGGCCGTGGCGGGTGGCGGCGGGGCCCTTGAAGACCTCGACCCCCACCATGCGCGTCGACATGGGGAAGTAGTAGGCGGCGGGCGCCGCATAGGGGGCCGGCGCGAGCAGCACGCCGTCCTCCATCAGGGTGACCTTGGCCGAGCGGTCGCTGTTGGCGCCCCGGATGCCGATGTTCGGGCGCAGGCCGAAGCCGTCCTCGCTGCGGGTCGAGACGCCGGCCACCTGGGTCGACAGGATGCGCTCGATGTCGTTGTACTCGAAGCGCTCGAGGGCCTCTTCCTCGACGACCTGGGCCGAGCCCGCGACCCGGGGAGCCCCGAGGCGGTCCTTGACGATGATCTCGATGCCGACGTCGTCTTCGCCCTCGGTCGCCGGCGCCTCTTCGGCCGCCTGGGCCGCACCGCCCAGCCCCACCAGGGCCAGGGCCGCGAGGCCGCCGGGCAGCAGCCGCCGGGCCCGCAGCAGCAGGGCGCGCACCGGGCCGAGCCAGGCGCTGAGCAGGTCGTCGCCGTGGTTGCGGCCGGCGGCGGGGATGCCGTAGACCGCCGGCGCCGCCGCGGGCGGGACGGTGTGGGTGCCGGCAGCCCGGTCCCAGACGGCGAGCCAGGTGCCGAAGTTGCGGTCGTGGTGGGCCGGGTCGGCGCTGTGGTGGAGCTGGTGGGCGGCCGGGCTGAGCAGCCAGCCCTCGGCCACCGCCGGGAAGCGCAGCCACACGCCCGAGTGGCGCAGGTTGCCGGTGAGGGAGTTCAAGAGGAGCCCCAGTGCGGGCACGCCGAGCAGCTCGAGGGGCTGCGCGCGGCCGCGAAATGCCCAGAAGAAGGCCATGGTCACCGCGCCGGTCACGAGCGCGCCGCGCAGCTGGTAGAGCAGCGACTCGAGCGGGTGGATGCGGTGGAAGGTGAGCGGGGTGAGGAGGGCCGCGGAGTGGTGCACCTGGTGCAGCTCCCAGAGGGCCGGCACCCGGTGCATGGCGAGGTGGAGGAGGAAGCGGCTGGCGTCCCAGGCCACGAAGAGGGCCAGGGTGTAGGCCAGGGCGAGGACACCATCGGGAACAGCGTCGAGCACGGCACTCTCGGGCCGGCCGACGAGGCTGTCGAGGCGGCGCACCCCGTGGGTGGCGAGCAGCCAGGCCATGCCGAGGCCGGCGCTGCCCCGGAGGAGGGCGAGGAGCTGGCGGCCGAGCAGCAGCTGGAGGTCGAGGCGGGTCGACGGGTGGCGCAGCACCAAGGAGAGCCGGCCCCGGAGGCCCCCGGCGGCCGAGCGGCGGGCGTGGTAGGCGGCGGCGACCAGGACCGTGGGCACGAGCGCCCCCCACCAGGTCCGGCTCAGCGGATCGGTGAAGGGCGCAGCGAGCAGGCCCCAGAGCGTCGACTCCACGGCGTCCCCTCAGTCGTTGTCGCCCGCCGCCTCAGCGGGCACCTCGAGCGAGAGCACCGTGGCGACGTCGTTCTTGAGCGCGTCGCCGACGGCCTTGGTCGCCGTGTAGAGGGCCATCACCGCGTCCGGGTCGCTGGCCAGGGCCGCGTCGATGGGCTGGCCGAGGCCCTCGGCGAGGGCCAGGGCCGCGTCGGTGTCGGCGAGGATGCTCTCGGCGAGGTCACCGTGGCCCAGCTCGACGAGGAGGTCGTCCATGCCGGCGCCCTCGCCCCCCGTGAAGAGGGCCCGGAAGCCCCGGAGGTTGGCCGCGATGGCCGCCGTCGAGAGGCCCGAGGCCTTGAGCTCGACCGCGTCGGCGCAGTCGTCTTCGCCGCAGTCTTCGAGGCCCAGGGGGGCCGCGAGCTTGAGGTCGAGGGTCTCGGTGTAGAGGTAGAAGAGCGCGTCGTAGACGGCATTCATGCTGGCCTGCTCGCTGCCGAGGGGCCCGTCCGCGCCGAGGGCGAGGGCCGCGCCCAGGTCGCCGCCGTCGGGGGACCAGACCTCGAGCAGGGTGGCCGTGTGGCCCTGGAGCGCCCCGGTCAGGGCCGCAGCCAGGGCCGCCCGCTGGGCCGCGACGCCCGCGTCGCCCAGGGCGTCCCAGGTGCCGTCGGCGTTGATGTCGACCTGGCTCGGGCAGTCGTTGCCGGGGCCGGCCGTGAGCAGGTGCTCGAGGGCATCGAGACCGTAGGCGTTGACGAGGTTGTCGTCGTAGAAGGCCGCGCTGTCCCAGCCGCCCTCGATCGTGACCTGGTCGACCCGGCAGGGGTTGGTCGTGGGCCAGGAGTAGACCTCGTCGCGCAGATCCTCGCCCACGGGCGAGCTCAGCGAGCTGGCCGCCGGGCCGATCTGCATCAGCTCGAGCTCCTGCCAGACGACCATGGCCTCGCCGTAGGCGGCGAGCACGGTCGCGTTGCCGGCCGCCGTGCCGTCCCAGCCGGCGAGGGCGCCGTCGAGGCCGTCGAGGGCCGCCTAGAAGCGCACCAGCGCCGGCACGACCACCTCGGGCCCGAGGGCCGCGAGCACGTCGGGCGCCGTGGCCGTCTCGAGCCAGGTCTCGTCCGCCGCCGGGGCGCGCTCGATGGCGCAGCCCACAGCGAGGCTGAGGCCGATCAGGCCCCAGGACAGGGCGCCGCGGAGCCGCGCATCACCAGCCACCCAAGCCATCGGTGCCTCCCAGGTTGTCGGAGTTGAAGCCATAGACGTCGCCCAGCACCGTGCGGGCGTCGAGCAGATCCTCGACGGCGCCAGCCTGCCGGTCGGCCGTGGCCCCGGGCAGCACGGGCGCCTGGCCCAGCAGGTTGTGGAGCTCGACGAAGAGCTCGGGGCTCATGGGCGAGCGGGGGTTGAACTGGAGCGACAGGGCGAAGCCCTTCATTTCGGACCAGTGCTTGGCATGGGCGCCGAAGTCGTAGTCCGGGTCGTCGAGGGTGCTCATGTCGACGAGCACCTCGTTGATGTAGTGGACCACCGAGGCGGCGATGGCCTTCTCCCAGGCGGCGAGGGCCTGGTCGCGGTGGCCCTGGAGGGTCGCGAGCTGGCTCTCGCTCAGGGCCGTGCCGGCGGTCTCGGCCAGCAGCACCCGGCCCTCGTAGAAGCCCGTCCAGGCCTCGGCGGCGAAGGCGGTGGCGACGGTCGCCCCCAGGTCGCGCTTGCCGGCGTTGCGGCTGTGGCCGAAGTCGCGCTCGCGGAGCAGGTCGATCATGCCGTCCTGGTCGAGGTCGGCGTCGGGCGAGGCGTCGATCTCGGCCGGGGTGCGGGCGCCGAAGCTGCGCGAGGCCCCGAAGTAGCCGAAGCCCTCGTCCCACTGGTGCTCGAGCTCGGTGTAGCCCTTGCCCTCGACCGCCGCGGTGTGGTCGGCGAGCAGCCCCTTGCCGGGCTCGTCGTCGTCGAGGTAGTCGTCGGCGGCCTGGGAGTAGGCCACGGCGCCGCGCAGGAACTTCTCGAGGAGCTGCTGGAGGTCGTGGCCCTCGGGGGTGACGTAGACGGCCGGCACGGGGCTGCCGTCGGGGGCCCGGGGGTAGTCGCCCGAGACCCAGTCCTGGGCCTGGGCGTCGATGGTGGCGAACCAGTCGCGCACGAGCGACTCGGGGGTCACCGTGCCGTCGGCGGCCCAGCCGTCCATGCCGAGGGTCCAGTCGCGGCGCTGGCCCACCGGGTCGTTGCCGGCGAGCTTGCCCACGAGGTCCTTGTCGGTCGACACGTCGTCGTAGGTCTGCTGGAGGGCGGGCAGCTCGGTCGAGACCAGCAGGTCGACGCCGCCGCCGACGCTGGAGTCGAAGGAGAAGTAGAAGTCGAGCTCGGCGGCCACGTCGCCCGGCGCCGGGTAGTAGGCGTCGTTGAGCCGATCGGTGACGCCGCCGAGGTGGGCCTTCATGTCGTCGATGAGCACGTGGCGCATGACCTGGCCCGAGTAGGCGACCGAGGCCGAGCCGTCGAAGGCCGAGGCGAAGGCGTAGAGGTCGGGGGGCAGCGTGGTGTCGGCATAGGCGTCGGCGTCGGCGTCGGCATCCGTGTCGGCGTCGGTGTCGGCGTCGGCATCGGCGTCGCTCTCGGCCGCAGCAGCGCCCGTGTCGCCGCCCTTGTCACCGGAGCAGGCCAGCAGCCCCAGGGGCAGCACGAGGAGAAGCGCGGGGGAGAGCAGCTTGGAGGTCATCACAGCACCAGGAGCTTGGGTGTGGAGGGACGGGCGGGGCCCGGCCGGGTCGCCGGCGGGCACAGCGGTGCTACCCACTGAAAGTGATTTTCAGTTTCTATACTTCAGGCACCGGCGAGCGACAAGAGAGAACCCCGCCGGGGCGCGGCAGGGTTCACGGGGCTGATCCAGCGCAGGATGCGCCGGGCTGCGGGCGGCGGCTCAGTGGTCGATGGCCTTCAGGGCGGGGCTGAGGTCCCAGTCGGGGTCCTGGTCGGGGGTGTGGCAGGAGGTGCAGACCGCCTCGATGACACAGACCGGACAGCTGCCGCCCAGCCCGACGATGTTGTCGGCCGTCGGGTCGGCGACATGGGCCGCGCCGGGCCCGTGGCAGCTCTCACAGCCGACCCCCTCGTCCGTGCGGAAGTCGGAGACGGCCGCCCGCGGGGCGCCGGGTCCGTAGGCCTGGGCGGTCGCGTGGCAGCGCACACAGCCCACCTCGCCCCGCTGGTCGCCGTCCGGGGCGCCGCGCAGGGTCGCCATGGCCTGGCCGTGGGGGCTCTTCTGGAGCCACTTGTGCTGGGGCTTGTGGCAGGACTGGCAGGCCGCCGCGCCGACGGTGGGGCCCTCGGGGAAGGCGAGCAGCGGCTTCTCGGCGCGGCCCTCCTGGACGGCCGCGAGCTGGGCGCGCAGGGCGTCGAGCTCCATGTCGTTGGCCTTGAAGTGGTCGATGTGGGGCAGGCCCTTCTCCACCGAGAAGGCGATGCTGTGGTCGGCGTCGTGGCAGCCGACGCAGCTCGCCCGGGCGTCGTCGGAGGTGCCGTCGTGGGGGCCGCTCGGGCCGTGGCAGGCCTCGCACTGCACGCTGGCGAGGGGGTGACCGATGTCGCCGGCGACGAAGCCGCCGGGCTCGCCCATGCCGGTGACGTGGCAGCCGACGCACTCGGCCTTGTCGTGGTCCTTGTCGCGGTAGAGGGTCCAGAAGGCCGCCGCGTGGTGGGTGATGGCCATGCTCAGCCCCTCCTGCTCGTGACAGGCCCGGCAGGCGGTCTCGCCCTGGTGGCCCGAGAAGTCGGCGAAGGGGGTGGCGGGGTGGCGCCGCATGCGCAGGATGGGCGCGAAGCCGCGCTGGTAGGGGGTGTAGACCTCGGTGAGCTCGATGCGCACCGTGCCCTCGGCCGGCGGGCTCATCAGGGTGTCGACGGCCCCCTCCCCCACCGTGCGGGGCCGGGCGATGTAGAGCGAGGGGGTGGACCGGGCGCCCACGGCACCGGCGAAGCCCCGGTCGCTGTCGACGAGGATGTCGAAGGCGGGCTGGAAGGTGGACCGGAACTCGTCGAGATCCTCGGGACGGGCCGCACCGTAGGCCACGCCCACCCAGGCCAGGTCGTCGTGGACCGTCAGGGCGTTGATCTCGCCCATGACGTTCCGGCAGTGGGGACAGGTCGGCGAGAAGTAGAAGAGTGCGGTCGGGCCCGTCACGCGGGCGCCGATGGCCGCGGGCACGTCGACGGGCACCGGGGGTGCCACGGCGAGCAGATCCTTCATGCCGGCCGCCACCTGGCCCGGGGACCAGCCGGTCGGCGCCGGGTCGCCAGCCACCTCCGGGGACGCGGTGGGCGGGCCCCCTGCCCCGGCCGGGTCGCCCGCGGCCGGCGCAGGGCGGCCGAGGCCCACCCCCAGCAGCAGCAGGGCACAGGCGGCAGCGAGGAGGGCCCAGCGGGCCAGACCGGAGAGACGGGCAGAGGGACGGGTGCGCATGCCCGGCTCCTATCGCGGCCCCTGGGGCCCGGGGACCCGGGCGCACCCACGGCTGCCAGGCAACGCCCCCACTGTCGCCAGACCGGCCCACCGGGCCCCCCGCCGACCGGCTACGCCCTGGGCCGCGCAGCGCCGGACGCTCCGCGCACGCCCAGGAGCCCCGCCCCATGTCCTCCGCAGACGACCCGTCCGCCGACGGGCCCCCCGCCGCCCCGGCTGCCGACGCGGCGGCCGCCGCAGCGGCCCGGCACGACCAGCTCCTCCAGCTCGCCGAGACCCGGACGGGCCTCGCGCGGCTCCAGTTCCTCTGCGGGCGCTGGCGCGGCGAGGGCCACAGCCTGGGCGAGCCGGTCTGGGCCGAGATGACCGCGACCCTCGAGGTCTCGGGCTGTGTGCTGCTGACCCGCGAGCAGGCCCTGGGCCCGGACGGCCGCCCCCTGGCGGGCGAGGCCGGCCACGCCGATCTCGCCGTCTACCGCTGGGAGTCGAGCGAGCAGACCCTCAAGGTCCGCCACATGCAGGCCCCCGGCGTCGTCCAAGAGTACCACGTCGAGCCGCGGGACCCGGCGGATCCCGGCGCCGGCGTGCGCTGGAATGCCGGGCCCTTCTCGCCCCGTGTGGTGCTGGCCCCCGTCGACGAGAACACCCTGGTGACCGAGGTCTGGATGGCCTGGCGCTCGGCCCCCGACACCACCATGCGGTGGACCCGCATCCCCCCGGAGCCGGCCCGATGAGCGCCCCCGACCTGCTGCGCTGCGCCCTGCCCGACCCCCGCCCCGACCGGGTCGCGGGCATCCGCAAGCCCTTCCGCTGGCACGCCATCCTCGAGGGACTGGCCGCCGCCCGGAAGACCCCCGCCTACGCGGGCCCCACCCTGTCGCGCTGGTTCCGCGAGCAGCGCAAGATCGGCTCCCGCGACCGCAAGGTCATCCAGGCCGCCATCTACGGCATCATCCGCCACGAGCTGCTGTTCCTGCGGGCCGGCGCCCGAAGCGACGCCGAGCTGCTCGACCACTGGTGCCGGGCCCTCGAGGGCGACCGCTTCGACCAGCTCGCCCCCACCAGCCCCGCCGAGGACTACGCCACGGCCCTGTCGCTGGGCTGGCGCATCGCGAACGAGTGGCTCGAGGCCCTCGGGCCCGACGAGGCCGCCGCCTGGGGCAAGGCCCAGGCCGGTCGCGCGCCGGTCACCGTGCGGGCCAACCGGCTGCGCTGCACCCGGGAGGCCCTGCGGGCCCGCCTCGCCGAGGAGGGGGTGGAGTCGAGCGACAATGCCCTCAGCGAGGACGCCCTCGATCTGGGTCGCCGCGTGAACCTCGCCAGCCTGGCCAGCTTCCGCGAGGGCTGGCTCGAGGTCCAGGACGCCTCCAGCCAGGCCTTTGTGGCGGCCCTGCCCGCCGAGCCGGGCGACGAGGTCTTCGACATGTGCGCCGGCGCGGGGGGCAAGAGCCTGGCCCTCGCCGGCCGGGGCCTGCGGGTCTTTGCCGACGACGTGCGCCCCCGGGCCCTCGCCGAGCTGGAGCGCCGGGCCGCCCGGGCCGGGGCCCCCGTGGCCGTCGGTCCGCCGGGCGACCAGGTCTCGCTGGTGGTGGTCGACGCCCCCTGCTCCGGCACCGGCCGGCTGCGCCGGGAGCCCACCCTGCGCTGGGGCCTGGAGCAGGACCGGCTGCTCGAGGTCCAGGCCCAGCTGCTGGCCGACGGCGCCACCTGGGTGAAGCCCGGCGGCCACCTCGCCTACGCCACCTGCTCGCTGCTCGCCGCCGAGAACGACCCGGCCACGGGCGAAGAGCTCGAGGGCTGGGAGCTCGTCGACCAGCGGCTGCTCTGGCCCCACCGCACCGGGGCCGACGGCTTCGGCTGGCGGATCTGGCGCCGGCCCAGCTGAGCGCGCCCTAGCGGGGGGCGGGCAGCTGGCTGTGGAGGCGGGGGGCCCGTGCGGGATCCGCCGCCGCCGCACGCAGGCGCGCCCGCAGCACCGCCGGGGTGGGCCGCGTCCCCTCCCCGGCCGGGACGAGGCTGGTGGTGGCGCCGCCGCCCGGCCGGTGGGCCACGAAGGCGCGGTTGCGGATCCACACCTCGGCCTCGGGGCCCCGGTCGTCGTCCGCCGCCGGCACGAAGGTCAGATCGTAGGCGCTGCCCTGGATGTTGGCGATCCAGAGGTGGGTGGTGATGGGCGACAGGGCCGCGTCGTAGCGGATGCCCGCATCGTCGAGGTCGGGCATCGACACCCGGAGCCCCGCCTCGTCGATGCTCACGTCGATGAGGCCCACGTTGTAGGGATCTTCGTACTGGCCCACGAAGTCGGCAGCCGCCGCGAGATCGACGACCGGCGCCTCGGGGGCCGTGCCCGGCGCGGGCAGCGCGGCGAGCGAGGTGAAGGCGGCCACCACCGTGCCCGTGAAGTCGTCGCCGTAGCCGTTCGAGAGGATGACCACGGCGAAGCGCTGGGCGGGCAGCACGTAGAAGGTGGAGGTGTGGCTCAGGGTGTTGCCCCCGTGGGACCACAGCGGCGTCTCGTAGTAGCTGCGGCCGAGGCTGAAGCCCGGGTCGACCATCAGCCCGTAGCCATAGGCGCCCGGCAGGTCGGGGTAGATGTCGACCTGGGGGCTGTGGACGGCGTCGAGCAGGGCCGGGTCGAGCACCCCGGGCATGCCGTCGACGAGGGCCGCCGCCAGCCGGGCCTGGTCGGAGGCCGTGGACCAGACCATGCCCGCGGGCCGGGCAAAGCCCGACTCCCAGGTGTCGTCGAAGGAGATGGCCCCGATGCGGCCGCCCTCTGGGTCGAGCACCCCCGTGCCGCCCGAGACCGGGCCCGTGACGGTCGACTTGCGGGCGTGGCTGTGGTCCATGCCCAGCGGCGCGAAGATGCGCCCCTCGACCAGATCGGCCCAGGGGGCCCCGCTGTGGGTCTCGTCGATGAGCCCGGCGATGGAGAAGTTGGGGTTGCTGTAGTTCCAGAGGCGCCCCGGAGGCGCCATGCTCCAGGCCTCTTCCGCGAAGGGACCGTAGGCCACCTCGGCCAGCCGGGCGTCGGTGGTCTCGTGGGTGAACTCGTACCACTCCGAGCTGCCCCCCTGGTGGCTCAACAGCTCGTGCACGGTGGCACCAAGGAAGGGGGTCGCATGGACGGGGTCGAGGGCCGGGAGCAGCGTGCCCACCGTGTCGTCGAGCGAGACCACGCCGTCTTCGACGAGGGTGAGCAGCGAGATGGCCGCGAGCTTCTTGGTGTCGCTGCCGATCATGAAGCGGGTGTCTTCGGTGACAGGCTGGTCCTCGGTGGGGCTGGCGCTGCCGAAGCCCCCCACGTAGTGGACCTCGCCGTCCATCCACACGGCCACCTGGGCGCCGGTGGCCAGGGCCGCCTCGAGGTCGGCCTCGACCGCCGCCGCGACCTCGGCGAAGCGCGGGTCGATGCCGTCGCCCCCGTCGGTGCCGTCGGTGCCGTCCGAGCCGTCGGTGCCGTCCGAGCCGTCCGAGCCGTCCGAGCCGTCTGAGCCGTCCGTGCCGTCAGAGCCGTCCGTGCCGTCAGAGCCGTCCGTGCCGTCCGTGCCGCCCGGGGTGCCGGTCTCGCCGCCCGACTTCGCGCTGTCGGAGCAGCCCAGGGCCGCCCCCCCGAGCAGGGTCAGGATAAGGACCGATCGCAGCGAAACCATCGCATTCATGAACATTCTCGCAGGAGACTCAGCCGCCTGCGGGATCCCGCCAGGTCAGGCCGAGGGTGGTGAAGCTCTGCTCGAGCACGTCGAGCACGCGCCGGGAGGCGTCCGAGCGGATGTCGCCCGAGGCGATGGCCGCCTGGACGAGGGCCGGGTCGGGGGCCAGGGGCGCCCCGTCCACACCGCCCGCTACGGCGGCGCGCTCGATTTCCTGCGTCTGGACTGTGAAGTAGGCCCGCAGGATCTTCTGCTCTTCGGTCAGGGCCACCCCGCCGGCGGGCGCTGGGGCCCCGCCCGAGGCCGGGGCCGCACGCACGGTGGGGGCCGCGGTGGTGGGCGCCGGCGCGCCCCCCGGCTCGGGGAAGTCGAGGCCCAGGGCGCCGTAGGCCTCGCGCAGGGGGCCGATGACCTCCCGGGCCGCGGCGCTGGTGAAGTCGCCCGAGGCGACGGCGGCCTCGCGGGCGGCCACGGTCGGCAGGGTGATGGTCGCACCCGAGGCCGCGGCGGCCGACTCGGCGTTCTCGATGGTGAGGCGCAGCCAGGTCTCGACAGCGACGGGATCCCCCGCGGCCGCGGCAGGGGCGGCGCTGGCGGGCGCCGGGGCCTCGGCCGCCCCCTGGGGCTCCATCGGGATGTCGGGGAAGGGCATGCCCACCGCGGCGTAGCCTTCGGCCAGGGCCGCGAGCACGGCCGTGCCCTCGGGGCCGGCGAGGGAGCCCGCCCGGTCGATGGCGGCGCGCTGGTCGGCGCTGGGCAGGTGGGCCGAGACGTCGATGCCCCGGTCCCGGGCGGCCCGCTCGAGGGGCGCCACCGTCGCGTCGAGCAGCCCCAGCACGGTCGTGGGGGGCCCGTCGGCCGCCGGTGCCCCCGTCGCCCGCGGCGCGCTGCCGGCGACCGGCCCGCCCGTGGGGCCCGCGCTGTTCGCGGGGCGCACGCTGACGCCGGCCGCCACCGCCGCCGCCGAGGCCCCGGGCAGGGCCCCGTCCGTGCCGTCGTCATCCACCGAGAGCAGCACCATGAGGATGGTGATCAACAGGGCCATGTTGGCGACTGCGAGCCCGATGAGGATCTTGAGCAGCAGCGCGACCGAGCGGGTGGGCCTCATGGGGCGTCCTGGGTGTCGTCATCGGGGGGCGGGGCAGCGGTCGGGGCACCGGGCGGCGGTGCCTCCCCCAGCTCGCGGTCGAGGTAGCGGTCGAGCTTGCGGAGCACGGGCCGCACCTCGGCCGCCCACTCCTGGGCCACCACCCGCCGCAGCCAGGTGAAGCCGACGCTGGCGAGGGCGATGAGCACCCACAGCACGTGCACGAAGCGGTCGCCGCCGCCGCCACCGCTGCTGGCCACCGCGCCGCCCCCGCCGGGCGCCGCCGGGGCGTCCGCGCTGCCGAGGGCGGTCGGCTCGGTCATGAGCTCGAGCCCCGCGGCGTCCTCGCTCGTGCGCACCCGCACCAGGGCCTCGCTGGTCGAGGGCAGGAACACGCTCAGCTCGCCGAGGGGCTCGTCCCGGCCGTCGAGCAGGATCGAGAAGCCGAGGTACTGGGCCCGAGAGACCTGGAGCTCGGCGGCGTAGATGTCGTCGTCGGCGTCCTCGTCCTCGGCGGTCTCGCCGTCGTCCACGAGGCGGGCGGGCTGGGCGCCGCTCTGGTCCACCACCACCCGGGCGTCGCCGTCGATGCGGGCGGCCGCCCGGTCGTCCACCAGGAAGCGCACAGTGATGCGGTCGGCCCCCTCGTCGTCGGCGCTGACCGTGTCGCCCGTGGGGGCGGCCGTGACGACGAGGCGGCTGCCGCCCGGATCGGCCGCTGCGGCCCCGGGCATGGACGGCGCCCGGGCATCCAGCAGCAGGGCCGGCGCGCCCGTGGCGGTCTTGAGGGCGACGTCGGAGCTGCCCGAGGCCGGGAGCGAGACCGTGAGCATGCCGAGGGGCGGGCCCTCGGGCTCGGCGACCCCGAGGCTGAGGTGTTCGGCCTTGGCCACCGTGATCCGGGCCACGAAGATGCGGTCGCCGGGCACGTCCCCCGGGATCTGGCCGTCGTCCTGGAAGACCACCGGCTCGACACCGGGCTGATCGACCACGAGGCGGGGCGCCGTGAGCCGCTTGCCCACCCGGTCGTCGACGGCGACCCGCAGGGCGATGCCCGAGGCGCCCTCCTCCTGGGCCCGGGCGGGACCGGACAGCAGGAGCGCGGCGGCTGCGAGCAGCGGCGGGGCGGTGGGGGCGAGAGGAGACATGGCCCGGCACGGTAGCAGCCCCGCCCGCCACAGGGCAGCCCGGGGCCGCGACAAGGCCCACCACCACCCGCCGGCGGCCACGCGCGGGCTCATGGGGGCGGCGCCGCGCCAGGGGCGAGATCCCAGCGGGCCCACACCCCGTCGGCGGAGCGGGGCGGCCCGAGGGCCTCGACGACCTGGGCCAGCACGGCCGCCTCGTCCACCGGCACGATGAGGTGGCCGTAGCCCTCGCCCACGAGCTGCTCGATGCTCCAGGCGAGGCTGCGCGGCCCGGGCAGCGTGACCTCACCCCGGGCGGAGATGGCTTCGAGCAGCGGGTTCTCGCGGAACAGGGCCGTGGCCTTGTCGCCCGCCCGGCGGTGGATGCCGCCGTCGTGCACCGGCAGCCCGTGCACGGTCTGGGCCATGAGCAGGCGCCCGAGATCGTGCAGGTTCTCGGCCTCGGAGGGCACCGTGAGCACCGCACCGCGCCCCTCGACCGCGAGGTCGACCAGCACGGGCGAGGTCGGCAGGGCCGTGGTGGCGGCGGGCCAGGGCACGGGCGAGACCAGGGTGGCCTCGGCGACCACCAGCAGCCCGAGCAGCGCCGCCACCCGGGCCCGCTGGACGGCGCCGGCCGCGAGCACGCCGAGGGCCAGCATCACCACGGCGGTGTAGCGGTAGGAGTGGATGGCCGTGAGCACATAGGGCGGGAAGAGCTCGGCCACGAGCACCCCCGGCAGCGGGAGAGATCCACCGAAGATCTCGACCACTGCGCCATCCCAGCGGAGCACGGGCCCCATGGCGAGCAGCCCCGCGACCACCGCCATGGCCGCGAAGGCCCCCGTGCCCCGGATGCGCCCGCGCACGGCCCCGACAACGGCCAGCGCGACGGCCACGACGCCCAGGTAGACCGTGCAGGTGGTCCAGTAGGCGAATTGCTCGCCCCCCGGCATGGGCATGAGGGCGGGGAGCTCGGCCGCCCGGGGGTCGAGCCAGTCGCTGAGGCTGGCGAAGGAGTCGGGCAGCGGGGGATCCTGGCGCAGCCAGTCCTCGCGCCGGGCGAGGGTCGCGCCGGCGCCGGGGGTGGCCTGGAGCCAGGCGATGGGCACGGCGAAGAGCAGGGCCGTGGCCACCCCGAGGGCACCGCGCTGGAGCACCGGGGCGGTCAGCACGAGATCCCGCCGGGTGGCCAGGGACCAGGCCAGCAGGCAGCAGCCGATGAGCACGGCAAAGAAGACGTTGTAGGCACTGGTGGCGGCGGCGAGGCCCGTCGTCAGCCCCAGGGCCACCCCGGCCCCCCACCGGCCGGGGCCGGGGCCCAGCACCCGGAAGAGCGCCAGGGTGAACCACGAGAGCACCCCAGCCGCGAGGATCTCCGAGGTGCCGTTGAGCATCTCGTGGAGAAAGAAGGGCGCGGTCTGGAAG
>CAXQUZ010000378.1:0-2352 GCA_964226865.1 Myxococcota bacterium
GGCCCCCCACGAAGACAACCTCGGCCTCTGGATCCGCACCTCCTTCGGCGAGGTGCTCGAGGAGCCCCCGCCCCTCGACGAGGTCCGCGACCAGCTCATGGAGCAGGTCTACTCCGGACGCATCGAGGAAGAGACCGACCAGTGGTACCGCCAGGCCCGGCGCCGGGCGGCCGTGGACGTGAAGCTGCGCACCCCCGGCGGCCCGTGAGCGCTCCCCTCGTCGTCACGGCGGGCATGGGCATCGGCCCCGAGGTCACCCTGCGGGCCCTGCGCGACGGTCCCTGGCACGACCTCGTGGTGGTCGGCCGGCGTGCGGCCCTCGAGCGCGAGAATGCCACGCTGGGCATCGATCTCATCGAAGTCCCCGGCATCGTGGCCCGGGCCGATGGCCTCGCCGTCTACGACCCGGGCGACGCCGACGAGCCCACCGAGGTGGCCGCCATCCGGGCCGGCGCCGCCGCCTGCCTCGACGGCCGGGCGGCCGCCCTGGTGACCGCCCCCATCCACAAGAAACGCCTCGCCGAGCGGGGCTTCGCCTTCACCGGCCACACCGACTTCCTCGGCCACCTCTGCGGCCAGCGGGACGAGGTGATGGCCTTCGTGGGCGGCCGCTTTCGGCTGGCACTGGTGACGACCCACGTGCCCCTGATGCAGGTCGGCGCGCTGCTCACCGTGCCCCGCATCGCCCACACCGCGCGCACCCTGGCCCAGGCCCTCACCCGCGACCTCGGCATCCGTGCACCGCGCATCGCCCTGTGCGGGCTCAACCCCCACGCCGGCGAGGAGGGGCTGCTCGGCAGCGAAGAGGGCACGGTCATCGCCCCGGCCGCCGCCCTGCTGCGCGGCGAGGGCCACCGGATCACCGGCCCCATCTCGGCCGAGACCGCCTTCATGCAGATGGCCCAGGGCGCCTTCGACGGCATCGTGGCCATGTACCACGACCAGGGCCTCGTCCCCCTCAAGGCCGTCGACTTCGGCCGCAGCGTCAACTGGACCATCGGGCTGCCGCTGGTGCGCACCAGCGTCGACCACGGCACGGCCGACACCCTCGTGGGCACGGGCCGGGCCGATCCGGCGAGCATGTCCGCCGCCGTCGCGCTGGCCCGCCGCATCGTGGCCCAGCGCCGCCGGGCCTGAGCCCTCAGCCCGGGCAGTCCGCCACGTCGCCCACCACGAGGATGGCGTCGTCGAAGGCGCCCGGCTCGTCGGCCTCGGGCAGCGCCACCGAGCAGTCCGGGGCGCCCGCGGCCCCGTCGAGCAGGGTCGGGTCGGCGCCGAAGCTGCGGCAGTCGGTCCAGCGCTCGTCGTCGGTGTCGCTGATGGCGAGGCGGAAGCTCAGCGCGTCGAGGTCGTCACAGCGGAAGCGGGTGCTGGAGCCGCTCGCCGCCTCGCGCTGGTCGGCCGCGATCGACAGCTCGAGCTCGTGGCAGTCCCAGGACCCGTCCCGGGCGGCCACGGCGGGGCTGAAGGTGTGGAGCTCGGTGATGCTGCCGTCGCGGGTGAGCCACAGCCGCGCGCCGCCCGACCAGGCCGTGGCCCGCAGGTAGAAGCGCCACTCGCCGCGCACGACGTCGCACTGCATGGCGAAGCCGCTGATGTCGGGCACGCCGGGCTGGGCCGGATCGGGCAGGTCGGCGGTCAGGGCCGGGCCCTCGCCACAGCCGGCCAGGGCCAGGGCGAGCCCGAGGCAGGGGCGCATCATGGCGAGACCTCGCGGCAGGTCGGGGCCCAGGCCACCGCCCGCAGCCCCCAGGTGGCGCAGGCGAGCACCTCGCCGTCGCGGTCGAAGAGGTCCATCCGCCACTGCCAGCGCTCCTCGGCCTCGTCGAGGCAGGGAAAGGCCGTCGTCACCCCCGAGATCACCCGGTCGGCGCACTCACCGGGTCGCCGGCAGGCCTCGTCGTCCACCACCGCCAGCTCGCGGTAGCGGTTCTCCCAGAAGCCGTCGGGATCCGCCTGGACCACGGGCAGGGTGTGGCGCTCTTCGTACTCGACGGCGGGGAAGTCGGCCGGCTGGTGGATGGTGACGGCCGCCGAGCGCACGGCGCCCTCGAGCACGAGGTCGTACCACCAGCCGCCCTCGGTGGGGCAGCGCGGGTCGTCGTCGTCCGGCGCACAGCAGCCGGCCTGGACGCGGCTGATGGCGTCGTCGCCGGCGAAGATGCTGCCGCCCTGGCTGCCGTCGCAGACCTCGATGGCGGGGTTGCAGGCCTGCTGGGTGTCACAGCCCGCCAGCAGACCGCCACCGGCCGCGAGACCGAGCAGCAGGGCCCGGGCGGAGACGGCGGCAGGAGCGGCGGGCAGCGGGGTCAGGGGCCCTCCCTCGGGCACGGCGGCACCCTCCGGTGTAGC
>CAXQUZ010000379.1:0-4518 GCA_964226865.1 Myxococcota bacterium
GCGACCGCCAGGGCGAAGGGCAGGGGACCGAGGGCCGCCGGGCCGCCCTCGACGGCGGTGGTCACCAGGGCCGGGCCGAGGGCGAGCAGCAGCCCGACCCCGCCCAGGGCGGCGAGGCGCAGCCCCACCCGGTCCCGGCGGAGCAGGGGCAGCAGCAGGCCGCCCGTGAGGAGACCCGCGCCGAGGGCATGCCGGGCGCCGTGGAGCACGAGCCCGGCCCCGGGCGGCGCGCCGAGCAGGGTGTCGAGGGTGGCGACGTCGGAGGGGGGCAGGGCCGCGAGCTGGTCGACGTACCAGGACCAGGGCAGGGCCCCCGCCACCCCGTCCTGGGCGTCGGGCAGCACGAGCGCCGCATAGGCGAGGGCGGGCAGCACCGAGAGGGCGGCGATGCGGGCGAGCTGGGCCGGATCGCGGGCGGTGAGCAGCAGGACGGTGAGGCCCGCCATCACGGCCGTGTAGCCGGACTGCAGGGCGCACAGGCTGCCCGCGAGGGTGGCGAGCAGGGCCCGGGTCCAGGGGCCCCCCCCGCGGGCGGGATCCGGGGCCCAGAGCAGGGCCCCGATGAGCAGCGGCAGCCCCGGAGCGAGCAGCCAGCCGCCGTGCCCCTCGGCCACCGCCGTGCCCGCCAGGGGGCCCAGGGCGTAGGCCGCGCCCGCCACGATGCCGCCGGCCAGCCCGGCCCCCAGCACCCGCACGGCGACCCCGGCGGCGGCGAGGAAGGAGAGCACCGTGCCGAGCAGCGTGGCCAGGTGGTAGGCCGTCCAGGGGGCGACGAGGCGGGCGAGCAGGGCCCCGGTGGCCGCGAAGGCGAAGGTGTCGATGCGCGCCGGCCGGGCGGCCCCGCCGGGCCCCAGGGCCCAGAGCAGCCACCCACTGCCGTATCCGTCGAAGTTGGCCTGTACTAAGGTGTTCTCGAAGAGTGCGGGGAGCATGGGCCAGGTGCCCGCGACCCCCAGCAGCACGGCGGCGGCCCCCAGCCACCCGACGGGCCAGGGGCCGGGGACCGGGGCGCTCCGTGCCCGGCGGCGGGCGCCCCGGCCGGCCCAGGCCGCGGCGAGCAGCAGGGCCAGCCAGCCCCCCGTCCCCAGGGCCACGTCCCGGAGGATGGGCCCCGGCGCCGGGCTGTCGATGGTGACGGCGGGCAGGGCATCCACGGCGCGCCAGCCCGCCGGGTGATCGATGAGGGAGACCCGCCAGGTCTCGGCGGTGACCGGGAGCCGGAGCCCCGGGGCCACGAGCTGGTCGCCGGGGGTGGCCGGCAGCCATGCCAGGAAGCCGTGCTCGGTGGCCTGGGGATCCCGGGGGCCGTCTTCGGTCCACGCGGCGGTGGCCACCACGGCGCCGTCGCGCACGAGCTGGAGGGCAGGGGGGGCGGGCGCCCGGGCCGTGAGCACGAGGGTGCGGGGCCCCGAGAGGGGCGGGCTCATGGCCGCTCCCCCAGGCGGCGGCGGGCGCCGACGAGCACGAGGGCGCCCAGGGCGAGGCCCGGCAGGATCTGGGCCCACAGCGGCACGGCCGGGGCCGGATCGGCGGCAAAGAGCTGCCAGTGGCCGCCCGCTGTGGGCTCGAGGCGGAAGGCGAGGGTGCCGCCCGCCACCGCCGGCGGCCGCAGCACGGCGTCCCCGCACTGCGCGGTCGCCGGCCCGGAGCCGCACCACAGCTGGAGGCGCAGGATCCGCGGGGCATCGGGCAGGGTCGCCGTGGCCACCGCCGTGTGGTCGCCGGGCCCGGGCGCCAGCGCGAGGGGCCAGGCCTGGCCGAGGGCCTGCAGCTCGCCGTGCAGCGCCGGCAGGGCCACCGGCTGGCCCGCCCCGTCCGCGGCATGGAGGCGGACGGTGAGCGCCGCAGGCGAGACCGGAGCCGGGCGCCCCAGGGACCGAGAGCCGGGGGACGGAGCACCGGGGGACGGAGAACCGGGGGACGGGGAAGGGACGGCGGCCTCCGGAGCGCACGCACGGGGCCGCCAGCATACCCTTGACAGCGCCCGCACACCGTCGGCTGCGGATCGGCCCCCGCCCGGGCCACCCTGCCGGCGGGGCCCCGCCGCCGCGCGCCCCCTCGGAGCTGTCCCTGCCCGGTCCCCGCCGCAGCCGCGCCACCCGCCGTGCCCGCAAGCTGCTGGGCGCTGCGGTCGTCGTGCTTGGCCTCGGCGCGCTCCAGCTCGGCCTGGGCGACCGGCGCTCTGGGCGCTTCGCCGCCGCCCTCCCGATGCTCCCGGCCGATCATCGCCTCGTCCTGCGCGCCGTGCCCGCGGGTGCCCACCCCGCAGCGGGCGGCTGGCGGGTCGAGGGGCCGCCGGTGGCCATGCTCGCCGACACCCCCGACCTCGTCTACCGCGACGGGAAGCCCCTGCTCTTCGTGCTCCACGCCCGCACCGACCGCATCCACGGCAAGGATCCCCGCGACCCGGGCGACGGCGAGCCCCTCGTGCTCGGCGGCGCCTGCCAGGGGGACTGGATCTGTGTGGACCCGGCCGCCATCGTCGACGCCGACGGCGTCTTGCGGCTCTACTTCGTCCAGTCCCCCGTGGGCGTCGACCCGGCGGTCGACGGGGCCACCCGGGTGCGCAGCGCTGCGAGCACCGACGGCCGCACCTGGGCCCTCGACCCGGCGCCGGCCCTCGACCTCCCCAACCGGGTCGACCCGGATCCGGTGCTGCTGCCCGACGGCCGGCTGCGCCTCTACACCACCCACCTCCGCCAGGACGTGCCGGGGGGCGCCCTCGTGGTCGAGAGCGCGATCGGCCGCCCCGGTGCCCCCCTCGCGCCCGAGCCCGGTGTGCGCATCCCCCAGGCCAGCGCGACCAGCTCGGCGGTGGTAGAGGGCGAGGTGCTCACGCTGTACCACGACATCCTCGGCCGGCTGCGCCAGGCGCGGTCTCCGGACGGCCTCCGCTTCACGGTCGACCCCCACCCCGTCCCGGTGGCGCTGCCGTCGGGGGCGCGGCTGCTGGGCACCGAGGCCCCGGGGCTGGTCCAGGGTCCGGCGGGCTGGGAGCTGGTGCTGAGCACGGTGGAGGAGCCATGGTGGCCCTGGAACGAGGTGGCCGCGCGGCTGGTCGAGCGCGACCTGCGGCGGCAGCAGTGAGGGGCGGCCGCTGGACGGCGGTGGTCTTGCTGGCCCTGGGCTGTGGCAGCGGCGGGGCCCCCGGGGGCGATCCCGAGGCCCGGCTGGCGGTGCTGCGGGGCCAGCCCCTCGCCCAGGTGCGGGCGGCCATCGCCGAAGAGCCGGACCGGGCGACCCAGGATCTGCTGCGGGTGGGGCTGGTGGTGGCCGATCCGGCCCGCTACGCGCCGCTCTGTGCCGAGGTGGTGGACGTCGCCAGCCGCGGCTGGTGCGACCAGGTCCGCGACCGGCCCCACCTCCACGAGGGACCGGGGGAGGGCCCGTGAGCGCCGGCCGCTGGGGACTGGCTGCGGCGCTGGTCTGGGGGCTCGGCAGCGGCTGTGGGGGCGGCGGCACGGCGGACGAGCGGCTCGCGGCCAGCGCGGACGGGCGCTGCGGCGCCCTCGACGGCAGCGCCGCGGCGGTGCCCTGCTGGACGGGCCAGGCCCTCGAGCGGGCGGGGGACGGCGACACGGCGGGGGCCCTCGCTGCCTGTGCCGCCATCGTGCCGGCCCTGTGGCGGGACGAGTGCCACTTCCAGGCCGCCGAGCGGCTCGGCCTCGCCGGCGCGGTCGCGGGCGCCGTCCAGGCCTGTGCGGCGGCGGGCCGCTTCACCGACTTCTGTGGCCTCCACCTCGCCTGGTGGGCCCGGCCCTTCCCGCTGTCGGTGCGCCCGGGCGACCCGGCCGCCCCCGCCGCGGTCGCCGCCGAGCTGGCCCGGATGGCGGCCCTCGCCCCCGACGGCCCCACCGCGGCCCTGCTCGCAGCCTCGGTCTGGTTCGACCTCTACTACGGCAGCGGCGACGCGGATCCGGCCGCCGCCCAGGCCGCCGACAGCCCCCTGGCCCGCACGGCCTGGGCCCACGAGGCGGTGCGCCTCGGCGGCGACCGGGGGGCCTGGTCCGCCCCCATCGAGGGCACCCCCCTCGCCCCGCGCTGCTGGCGCGGCCTCGTGGTCGACCCGGTGCCCGACCCCCCGGGCCTCGCCCAGGTGCCCCTGGTCCACGGCGGCACCCGCCTCGTGGGCCAGACCCCCGAGGAAGACCGCGAGATCGCCCTCATCGAGGCCCGCTTCTTCCACTCCGGCCAGCGCCCGGCGCTGGTCGAGCTCGACGCGCTGCGGGCCCTGCTGCTCGACCCGCGCCCGGCCCTGCGGGGCACGGCGGCCCGGGTGCTGGCCCGGAGCCGCGGCGCGGGGGATCCGCTGGTCCAGGTGCTGCTGCGGGGCGCACCGGCCACGGCGGCCGACCTCCGGGCCGTGCTGTCGACGCCGCCAGTGGACTGGGCGGCCGATCCGCGCTGCCACGGCGAGGACGACGAGTGAGGCGGGCCTCGGGGGCGGGGCTCGTCCTCGCGCTGGCCCTCGGCTGTGCCGAGCCGGCGTCCGCGCCCGCGCCCGCGCTCTCGGCCGCC
>CAXQUZ010000380.1:0-5019 GCA_964226865.1 Myxococcota bacterium
GGCGTCGACTAATTGGCAAGTCACCAGGTTTTGGCCCTGGCGTTGCAGGTTCGAGTCCTGCCGCCCCAGCCACCGCCACCCCCTCGCTCGGGTGCCCTGTCCCGGGTGAGCCCCCCGAGCGAGGAACCCATGACGAACGACATCAAGCTGTTCACGGGCAATGCGAACCCCGCACTGGCCCAGGCCATCGCCGAGCGCCTCGGCACGACCGTCGACGAGGCCCGGGTGGGCCGCTTCTCCGACGGCGAGGTCCACGTCGAGCTCGGTGTGAACGTGCGGGGCCGCGACGTCTTCCTCGTCCAGCCCACCTGCGCGCCCGCCAACGACCACCTGATGGAGCTCCTGATCCTCGGTGACGCCTGCAAGCGGGCGAGCGCCGGCCGGGTGACGGCGGTGGTGCCCTACTACGGCTACGCCCGCCAGGACCGCAAGGTGCGGCCCCGGGTGCCGATCACGGCCAAGCTGGTCGCGGATCTCCTGTCGGCCTCGGGCCTCGACCGGGTGCTCACGATGGAGCTCCACGCCGGCCAGATCCAGGGCTTCTTCGACATCCCGGTCGACAACCTCTACTCGTCGACCATCCTCTGCGACACCATCGCGCGCAACATCCCCCTCGACAACGCCATCGTCGTCTCCCCCGATGCCGGTGGCGTCGAGCGTGCGCGGGCCTTCGCGAAGCGGCTGCGCTGCGGCCTGGCCATCATCGACAAGCGTCGCAGCGGCCCGAACGTCGCCGAGGTCATGCACATCATCGGTGATGTGAAGGGCAAGACGGCGATCCTGGTCGACGACATCATCGACACCGCCGGCACCCTGACCCGGGCGGCCTCGGCCATCCAGGCCGCCGGCGCCGAGGCGGTCTACGCCACGGCCACCCACGCCGTGCTCTCGGGCCCCGCGGTCGAGCGCATCGCGGCGAGCCCCCTGCGCACGGTCTACATCACCGACACCATCCCGGGTCGGCCCGAGACCCTCGCCTGCGACAAGCTCCAGACCGTGTCGGTGGCCGGCCTCTTCGCCGAGGCCATCCGGGCCATCCACCACCACGACAGCGTGAGCCGCCTCTTCGACTGAGCCGGCCGCCTCCTGGGGCGCCGTCCGCGCCGCCCGCAGGGGGTTTGCGCTTGACGAGGAACCGGTCACGACGCTAAGAGCGGGCGCCGGTCGGGCAGGTGCCTCGTGCGCTCGCCCGGACGACCCTCTCCCGGGTGCGGGGTGGTGGTGGTGGGCTCCCGGGCCTCGCTCCACACCGAACACCTGGCCATCTGCGGCGTCTCGCCGCCTGCTAACCAGACCGCGTGCGGTCGCTTCTCCCGGTCCTCGAGGGCCCCAGTCCGAGGGAGAGGCAGCGGTGGGCACCCCAGCCCCCGGCCCACGCGCTTGCATGGACTGAACCTCGCAGCAATCGTCGCGCTGTCGGGGGTTCCCACTTCTTCAGCGACCTTCAGGAGTCACCAATGGACGCTGTCACGCTCAGCTGCGAGCCCCGCACGGAGTTCCGCAAGGGTGCCGCCCGCAAGCTCCGCGCCGCCGGCAAGCTTCCCGCCGCCATCTACGCCGGCGGCAACGCGCCCACGCACGTCACCGTCGACCCGTCCGACCTCGAGTCGATCTTCCGCCGCTCGGGCAACCGGAACACCCTGCTGTCCCTCGATGCCGGCGGCGAGACCCGCTTCTGCCTCGTGAAGGACGTGCAGCGCCACCCCCTCACCACCGAGATTCGCCACATCGACCTCTACCAGGTCGATCCCGAGGTCCCGGTCCGCGTGACGGTCAACGTGGTCACCACCGGCACCGCCGAGGGTGTGCGCATGGGCGGCAAGCTCCAGCTGCTCCGCCGGACCATCGACGTGGTCTGCAAGCCCGGCGACATCCCCGCCAAGATCGAAGTCGACGTCACCACCCTCGGCGTGGGTCGCTTCATGCGCCTCTCCGACGCCACCGTGCCCGAGACCTGCACCCTTCCCTACAAGGGTGACTTCAACCTCGCCACGGTCATCGCCAAGCGGGGCTCCGCCAAGGCATCGTGATGGGTGACCGGAGCCCTCGTGTGGCTACTCGTCGGTTTGGGCAATCCTGGCCCTCGGTACCGCCAGACCCGACACAACGTCGGCTTTGACGTCATCGAGCGGCTCAGTGCGCGCTGGGAGATCGACCCCGACTCCCGCGTGCAGCTCGATGCACTGGTGGGGGAGGGCACGGTCTGTGGCGCGCACTGCGTCGTCGTCCGGCCCCAGTCCTACATGAACCGCTCCGGTCTTCCTGTCTCGAGCCTGGCGACGCTCTACGGCGTCCCGGCCGACCACGTCCTGGTCGTCCACGACGACCTCGACCTGCCCTTCCCGAGCCTCCGCTGCAAGCGCAAGGGCGGCCACGGGGGGCACAACGGGCTCCGCGACATCATCCGCTACATCGAGGGAGGCTTTCCTCGGCTGCGGGTGGGCATCGGACGCCCGGCGCCCGGCACCACGGTCGTCGACCACGTGCTGGGCGGATGGACGGAGGAAGAGGAGGGTCCGCTCGCCGAGCTGATCGACCTCTCTGCCGACGCCATCGAGGCGGTCCTCACCGAGGGTCTCACCGCCGCAATGAACCGGTTCAATGTCCGCCTGGACCTTGCGCCCCCCGCTCCGGCTCCGTCGCCCGCGCCACCGGCCGCGCCCCCTCCCGGGCCCGCCACCCGCCCGGCTCCCGACGACAGCTGAGCCCCCCGAGCCCGGCCGCCCGCGCTTCTCCGCTGGCAGAGTCGGACCGGCCCATTACCTTCTGCGACCCTGGTCTGGCCCCGCGCGCGGGACCCCCACACCACCCACGGTGGCGGCCCTTGGCCCCACCACCTCCGCGGGCGCCCGCAGCCCCGACCCCCGGGTCGAGCCGGCGCTCCGTCACGACCGAGTGGAGGACTTTCTTCCCATGATCAAGCACGACTACGAGACCACGTTCATCATCCGCGCCGACGCCGACGAAGAGGAGGTCGCCCGTCTGCGCGCCCGCCTCCAGGACGTCATCGAGAGCCGCGAAGGCCAGGTGATGGTGTTCGAGGACTGGGGCAAGCGCCGCCTCGCCTTCCAGATCGAGAAGGCCGACCACGGCCGCTACCTCTTCTTCCACCACGCCTCGCCCGCCTCGGTCCCCTCCGAGCTCGAGCGCATCGTCCGGATCGAGTTCAACATCATCCGCTACATGACGATCCGCGTGGCCGAGAACGTCGACGCCGACGAGCGCCTCCCCCTGGCCCTCGCCGCCCAGAAGAAGCGCATCGCCCGCGCCACCGCCGTCGACGACGAGCGCCGCCTCGACCGCCGTGGCCGTCGCCCCACCTCCGGTGATCGCATCAAGTCGCCCAGCCCGGTGCGCTTCGAGAACGCCGACGGTGAGGCCGGTGGTCTCGAGCAGACCGAGGACGAGGACGACGCCTCCAGCGTCACCGACGACAGCTCCCAGAGCGACGACTGAGACGCGGGGGGCCGGCCCCGCCGCCCCCGCTGTCCAGCCTCCCTCCAGCGATTCTCCCTTCTTCGAAAGTCAAGGAAAGACCCATGCGCGTCATCCTTCAGGAAAACGTCGAGAACCTCGGCAAGACCGGTGACATCGTCCGCGTCAAGGACGGCTACGCCCGCAACTTCCTCGTGCCCAACGGCCTCGCCGTCATGGCCGACGAGCGCAACGTCAAGCGCCTCGAGCACCAGAAGCGCGTGGCCGCCGCCCGCGCCGCCAAGCTCATGCTGGCCGCCCGCGAGCTCGCCGAGAAGCTCAACAACCACGGCATCACCGTGACCAAGGAAGCCGGCGAAGACAACAAGCTCTTCGGCTCCGTCACCGCCCGCGACATCGTCGAGGCCCTCACGGCCGACGGCTTCGAGGTCGAGCGCCGCCAGATCGAGATCGACGAGCCCATCCGCAGCCTCGGCGTCAAGCACGTCAAGATCAGCCTCCACCCCGAGGTTGCCGCGGATCTCACGGTGTACGTCACCCAGCGCTGAGCCCCCGCGGCCCTGCGCACCGGCCCCCGCCCCGCTACGCAAGCGGTGCGGGGGTTCCGTGTGTCTGGGCCCCGTGCCCCCGCGGCCGCCGCCGCCCCCTGCTGCCCGCCCCCCACCTGACGGAGCTCCCCCATGGACCCCAGCCGCCCGATGCCCCGGAGCGCCGAGTCCGAGCGCGCCATCCTCGGCGGCCTGATGCTCGACCCCAGCCGCATGGCCGAGGTCCAGGAGCAGGTGAAGGCCGCGGACTTCTACCGCGAGTCCCACCAGCACCTCTTCGAGCTGCTCGTCTCGATGAACGACAAGGGGCGACCCGTCGAGATGGTCTCGGTGGTCGAGGCCATCAGCCGCGGCGAAGACGGCGGCGAGAAGTACGGGGGCATCGCCTATGTGAGCAGCCTCGTCGACGCCGTGCCGTCGACCCAGAACCTCGCCTACTACGCGGGCATCGTGAAGGCCCGGGCCGTCGAGCGCCAGCTCGTCGAGGGCGCCCAGTCCATCGTCAACGAGGCCCTGGGCGGCGAGCGCGAGCTCTCGGAGCTCATCGAGTTCGCCGAGTCGACCATCTTCCAGATCGGCCAGCTGGGCTCCAGCGGCGGCTGGTCGGTGATGAGCGAGGTCATCGACCAGGAGATCGTGCGCATCCAGGAGCTGTCGGCGAACTCGGGCGAGGTGACGGGCATCTCGACCGGCCTCATCGACCTGGACAAGAAGCTGGCCGGGCTCCACCGCACCGACCTCATCATCCTCGCGGCCCGCCCCGCCATGGGCAAGACGGCCCTGGCCCTCAACATCGCCCGCGAGGTCGCCCTCCAGGGCCACGGCGTGGGCATCTTCTCCCTCGAGATGAGCTGCGGCCAGCTGGTCACCCGCATGCTCGTGTCCCACGCCAAGGTCCACGCCGGCAACGTCCGCACGGGCCAGCTCTCCCAAGACGAGGACTGGCCGGCCCTGACCCGCGCCGCCGAGGAGCTCTACCGGGCGCCGGTCTACATCGACGACACCCCGGGCCAGTCCATCCCCCAGGTGCGCTCGA
>CAXQUZ010000381.1:0-20932 GCA_964226865.1 Myxococcota bacterium
CGACCCCACCGGCGACGACGACGGCGACGGCTTCACCCACCGCGAGGAGTCCGCCGCCGGCAGCGACCCCCTCGATGCCGCCGACGTGCCCTACACCGGGGGCTGGCGCAAGGGCGCCTGCCGCGACGAGGTGTCGCCCACCGGCAACCGCCCCGGCGAGGTCGCCGAGGACTTCGCCCTCGTCGACCAGTTCGGCGACACGGTCCACCTCCACGACTTCTGCGACCGGGTCGTGCTCATCGAGTTCTCCGGCTTCACGTGAAGCAGCTGCGTCGCCAATGCTCCAGGTCTGGAGTACCAATACCAGGAACACAAGGACGCCGGCTTCTTCCCCATGATGGTGATGGTGGACGGCAGCCCCGACCAGAACCGCGCCCTCGCCGATGAGCTGGGCCTGACCTTCCCCGTGCTCTCCGACACCCGGATGGAGCTCTTCGACCGCTGGGACCCCTCCGGCGAGACCCCGAGCGGCACCTTCCTCGAGCGGGGCAGCGTGGTCAGCGAGATCGACGTCATCTGGTACCCGGGAATGATCGAGGAGCTGGTCTACGGCGAGTGAGCCCGGCCCCGGCCGCCGCGGGCCCGCCCGCGGGGCTCCCGTCGGCCCAGGCGGTGGAGTAGGCTCTCGCCGCCGGCGCCGCCCGGCCCCATCTCGCCCTGGACCCCCCATGCCCCGGCACGTCCCGCCCCGGTCCCCCGTCCGCCTGGCCCTGGCCGCCGTCTGGCTGGCCGGTGGCTGTGCCGACGAGGCCCCGGCCCCGCTCGCCGCCCCTGCTGCCGACCCGGTCGCTGCGGCCCCCGACGCGCCCGCCGCTGCGGCCCCCGCCGAGACCGAGGCCGCCCGTCCCCTGCCCCCGCCGCCCGACCTCCCCCACGAGGCCTGGCTCCAGGTCTTCGACCGCGAGGGCCGCATCCTCCACCGGCTCATGAACGACGGCCGCTACCTGATCCAGCGGGGCGATGCCGCGCCCCACGCCATGGCGCCCCTCTCGCGCATCGAGCCGGGCATGAAGACCGTGGGCCCCGCGGCCCGCGCCCGCATCGAGGCCGCCATGGAGGCCGTCGCCTTCCACGGCCAGCCCGAGACCCTCGCCACCTCGGGCGCCGACCTCGCGACGGCCACCCCGGCCGCCTTCCCACGCCAGCTCGCCATCACCGCCCGCCACCCCCGGACCCACGCCGTCCACACGGTGCTGCTCGAGGCGGATCTGGACGAGGCCACCAGCTTCGGGCCGCTGGCGCCCATGTGGAAAGCCCTCCAGGACGACGTTCTCGGCGGATGGAAGGTCACGGCTGGCCGCTGAGGATCAGGGCGCGAGGTAGCCGATGGCCGCGAGGGCGGCCTGCTGGTCGGGCGTGAGCGCCCCCGCCGCGCCCACCCCGACCGCGTGCAGCGTGCAGGCCCCGGGCGGCGAGAGGGTGGGCGTCGCCCCCCCGGCGGCCTCGACCACGACCCACAGGGGCGGGTCCTCCGGCCCCACCCGCAGCGCGAGGCTGCGCTGGCCCGGCGGCAGGCCCACGTCCGTGGCGGGCCCCTGGACCAGCACCACCTGCCGCAGCAGGGCCGTCGGGCTCGTGAGGGTCGCCGCGGTGCCCGGGCCACAGCGCAGGTGGTGGCCCGGCAGGGACGCGCCGAGCACCCCGTCGAGTGCGGCGGCGAGGGGCCCGCGCGCAGCCCCGGCGGGGAGCGGGGCGCCGTCCGGCCCGGTGCCCTCCCAGCGGTCGAGGGCCGCGCCCACCACCGGATCCAGGCCCCCGGCCGGCAGGCTGCGCACGAGCTTGGCGGCCCCACGGACCAGCCCCACCCGGTCGGGCCCCCGGTGGACGAAGCCGAGCTGCTGATCGGCCGGCACGAGGGGCCCGCGCAGATCCCGCCCGGGGCCGACGGGGGGCGCGCCGCCGAGGGCCCGCAGGGTCTGGGCGAGGTCGACCAGCCCCACCGGCGTGTCGACCACGGCCGGCGCCGCGCCCGGCAGGTGGAGCACCAGGGGCACCCGCAGCAGCTCTTCGCTGAGGTCCTGGCCGTGGCCGAAGCTGCCGTGCTCGCCGAAGGCCTCGCCGTGGTCGGCGGTGATGGCCACGACCGCCCCGGGCAGCCGGGAGACCAGGGCCGGCAGCTGGGCGTCGAGCCACCGCACCTCGGACTGGTAGGCCGCCCGCAGCGCCGCCGGATCGGCCGTGGTCGCGGGCAGGTGGTCGCGCACCAGCCAGGCGCCCCCCTCTTCCTGCTCCATCGCCCCCACGAGCGCGGCCGGCGGCGGCTCGGGGGGGCGCACCCGGTAGGGCAGGTGGGGCTCGAAGGCTTGGACCAGCACGAAGCGGGGCCCGTCCGACCGGGGGGCCGCGGCGAGGAAGCGGTCGAGGGCCGGCAGCACGGCGCCCAGGCCGGCGGGGCTGTTGCCGTCGTAGTGCACGAAGCGGTCGAAGCCGGCGGCGAGGCCGAAGGCGGGCGAGAGGTAGTGGTTGCTCACGAAGGCAGCGGTCTGGTGGCCCGTGGCCCGGAGCCCGGCGGCGACCGTGGCCACGCCCGGCTGCAGGCCCGCGTGGTCGAGCAGGCGCTTTTGGGCGGTGTTCCGGCGGCCGCTGGACCACTCCCGCCGCAGCCGCCAGCCCGCGCCGTGCTGGCCCGGCCACAGCCCCGTCAGCAGGCTGGCCGCCGAGGGCAGGGTCCAGGGCGAGGGGCTGCGGGCGTTGCGAAACACCGTGCTGGAGGCCATCAGCGACGAGAGCCACGGGGTGTCGGGGCCCACCGCATCGGCCCGCAGGGTGTCGACGAGCACCACCAGGATGTCGGGCCGCTCCCCCGCCCCCGCCGGGCCGGTGGCGGGCACCAGGCGCGGGTCGGCCCAGCCCCCCACCCGGGGGCCCCGGCCGGCGGCGACCACCAGCTCGAGCCAGCCCGGTGGACCGGGCGGCAGCGCGACCGTGAGGGGTGCCCAGTCCGCGCCCGCCGCCACACAGGTCTCGGCCAGCAGGGCGCCGTCCAGCTCGACCCGGCCACAGAGGGGCCCCGCCGAGCGGTCGTCCCGGCCGAGGGCCGTCCGGAGCTCGGCGCCGGCGGGCCCGGGCGCGACGCCGACCCGCCAGCGGCTGCCCCCTGCCGCGAGCAGTGCGGGGCGGCTGTCGTCGCCCACCGCGAGCCGCCCGATGAGCGGCGCCTCGGGCCCGAGCCCGCCCCGGACCGCGGCCCAGGGCCCCCCACAGGCGAGCCACAGCTCCGAGAAGCGGGCCGTGCCCGAGCCGCCCCCGGCCCCGGGATCGAGGCGAAGCCGGAGCGCGCGGGTGCGGGCGCCGGTCTCGAAGGAGAGCTGCTGGACCGCCCCGGCCGTGCCCCGCAGGCCCGCCGCCGGCGCGTGGGTGGCCACCACCCGGCCGCTCCGCTCTTCGGTGACGACCATGCCCGCGCCCGTCTCGAGCAGCAGGCCGTCGCGCCCCTCGGTGTCGACCCGCACCCGGGCCGTGCAGCGGCTGCGGGCCGGCGCGGCCAACGTGGTCTCCCAGGGCGCGTCACCGGCGGAGAGCACGAGGGCGGCCCCGGGCGCGACGGGCCCCGCCTCCCCCGGCCCCGGGACTCCGGGCCCGATGAGCACCCGCTGCCGGGCCGCGGGCCCCGTGTGGGCGGAGGGGCCGAGCACGTCCACCAGCGCAGCGGGCGCGGCGAGGGGGGCCGCGGGCGGGGACGGCGCGCCCCCGCAGGCCCCGCCGAGGGCGAGCGCCCCCAGCCCTGCACCGCCCCACCTCCGCCACCCCATGGTCCCCTTCCCTGCCGCCCCGGAGACTGGAACGGAACTTGCTTCCGTGCCCTTTCCTGCACCGGCCGCTGGCCGTGCCCTGCAACCCCGGGAGTTCCCGTGAGCCTCTTCCAGAGCGTGCGCTCCATCATGACCCACGACGTCGAGCGCGTCGACCTCGACACCCCCGTGAGCACCGTGCGCCGGACCCTGCGGGCGCGCCCCTACCACCACATGCCCGTCGTGCGCGGCGAGCTGCTGGTGGGCATCGTGAGCCTCGTCGACATCTACCGCATCAGCCTCGAGAACTACGTCCAGGACGACGAGACCGTGGATGCCTGGCTCGACAGCACCTACACCCTGGACGAGGTCATGTCCCACGAGCCGGCCGCCGTGCGCAGCGACATGAGCATCCGCGAGGCCGCCGAGAAGCTCGCCGGGGGCGACTTCCACGCCCTGCCCGTGGTCGACGACAACGGCCACCTCCAGGGCATCCTCACCACCACCGACCTCATCCGCACCCTGCTGGCGGTCGGCTGAGGCGGCCGGGCCATTCCCCACAGGCGGCTGTGGGGGCTGGCCCGCTCAGGCGGCGCCGAGGGCCTCGAAGAAGGCGGTCGCCGACGGCTCGTAGCGCACCCCCTCGACGGGGGGCAGCCGGTCGCCCAGGGTCTCGATGGCATGGCCGCCGAAGACCACGGCCGTCGCGCTGGGCAGGGACTCCCGGAGGCTGCGGGCGAACCCAGTCACGGCCGCCGGCTCGGTCGTCGCGACCACCGACACACAGACCAGGGCCGCCCCCTGGCGCTTGGCGGCCGCCGCCATCGCGGTCGCGGGCACGTCGGCCCCCAGGTAGGTCACCCGCATGCCGTGCATGGCCAGCCGCACCGCCAAGGCGAGCAGCCCGCCCTCGTGCCGCTCCCCCGACATCGAGCCACAGACCACCCGCCGGCCGCCGTCGGGGCCGTGCTCGAGGGTCACGAGCATCGAGAGCATGCGCTCGCGGATGAAGGCCGTCGCGAAGTGCTCCTGGCCGATGGTGATCGAGCCCTGCTCCCAGCCGTCGCCCACCTCGCGCAGCATCGGCAGGTAGAGGCCGTTGAGCTGCTGCACGTAGCTGGTCATCGGCGCCTTCGAGACGACCCGCAGGGCGTCGGTGCGGTCGAAGCGCAGCAGCGCCGCCAGCATCTCGCCCCGGATGTGGTCGAGGGTGGCCCGGTCGATCTCGGTGGAGCGGGTGTGGGGCTGCTCGAGGCCGCCCTCGCGCACAAGGGTGATGGCCTCGCTGATCTTGTAGCCGTCGTCGACGAGGCGCTTGATGGCCCGGAGCAGATCGACGTCGGCCTCGGAGTACTCGCGGTAGCCGTTGTCGCTGCGCTCGGGCTCGACCACGGAGTAGCGGCGCTCCCAGGCGAGCAGGGTGTTGCGCGGGATGCCCGTCAGGCGGGCGACAGTCTTGATGCGATACCCCATCGGGTCGACCTCGGCAGCGAGTCAGAGACGGACGGCCGCACCGCGTGCGAACGCCCCTCTGGATGCCCCCAGACTATGCCGACCGAACACAGTTTGTCCATGAACAGGACCCGAGACGCGCAGGGCCCCGCCACGGGCTCAGAGCGTGATCTCCCAGACCTCGGACCACCAGTGGCGGTGGCCCTGCTCGCGCAGCATCTGCGAGCGGGGGCTGTCGTCGCGCAGCAGGTCGGTGGCGCTCCACCGCTGGCGCCGGCAGCCCGCGTAGAGCCGCGCGAGCTCGGCGTGCGAGATGCTGTGGGGGGGGCCCGCGCTGACCGACGCATCGTAGCGGAAGGTGTTGAGCAGCACCCGGGTGCCGACCGGCAGCAGGCTCCGCAGGCGCCCCACGTAGGCCGCCCGGCGGGCCGGATCGAGGGCCACGAGGGCCGCCCGGTCCCAGACCCGGCGCACGCCGACGAGCTGGGCCGCCGTGAGGGCGAGCACGTCGCCGCAGAGCACCGTGATGCCCGGGGTGGAGAAGCAGGTGTGGCCCGCCTCGGTCGGCGCCACGGTGGGCGTGAGGCCCTGCTCGGCATGGAAGGCGGCGACCGCCGTGCGCACCAACTCGACGCCCACGGCCGAGTGGCCCTGGTCGCGGAGCCAGCAGAGGTCGAGGCTCTTGCCGCAGAGGGGCACGAGCACCCGGTGGGGCCCGCCCGCGAGGAAGCGCGCGCCGTGTTCGACGAGCACGGGGTTGGCGGCGTCCATGTGGAAGCCGAGCTGGCCCCGCTCCCACTTGTCGTGCCAGAAGTCGCTGTCCATCATCGCTCCCGGAGTCTGGGCCGCCCGGCTGCGCACCGCCCGCGACCGCCCTGCCGCGCCGTGGTATCCCAGCCCCCAGCGGGGTCCAGCCCCCGAGGAGGCAGCATGCGCGCAGTGGTCACCGGAGCAGCGGGGCGGGTGGGGCGGGCCATCGCCGAGGCCCTCGGCGCGGCGGGCTTCGATCTCGTGCTCCACCACAACCGGAGCCCCGTCGACGGGCTCGCCGACGGGCTGCGGGCCGCGGGCCGCCAGGTCGACACGGTCTCGGCCGATCTCTCGACCGTGGCGGGCTGTGAGGCCGTGATCGATGCAGCCAGGAACACTGGCCCAGTGGACGTTCTCGTCAACAACGCCGCCCTCTACTCCCCCGCCGACATCGCCGACATCGACGCCGCCGCCTGGGACCGCATGCAGGCGGTGAACTGCCGCGCGCCCTTCCTCCTGACGCGCGGCTTGGCGCCCGCCCTGGCCCGCAGCGGCCTCGCGGGCGGCGGCCTCATCCTCAACATGGCCGACATCGGTGCCGAGCGGCCCGCGCCCGGCTTCGCCCACTACGCCGTGTCGAAGGCCGGGATCGTCATGCTCACCAAGGCCCTGGCCGTCGAGCTGGCCCCCGCGGTGCGCTGCACGGCCATCGCCCCGGGCACCGTGCTGGCCCCGACGGACCTGGGCCCGGCCCAGCTCGCGCGCATGCGGGCCAGCATCCCGGCCCAGCGCTTCGGCGACCCCTCCGACATCGCCCGCCTCGTCGTCTTCCTCGCCACCCAGGCCCCCTATGTCAGCGGCCAGGTCTGGGCGGTGGACGGCGGGCGCAGCGTCGTGGGCCCCCTCGCCCTCGACCGGCCCGACTAGCGCGGCCTCCGCTCGCGGCACGGGCCGGCGCCCGGTGCGGCGCAGCCCCGGGCTCAGCGGCCCTCGAGGTGGGCCCGGTACTGCTCGCAGGCGCGGCGGTCGGTGCCCCGCAGGTCGGGGCAGGCCCCCGAGAGCAGCGCCCGGGCCTCGGTGCTGCGGCCGGCCTCGTGGAGGGCGCGGGCGAGGTTGGCCCGGGCGCCCGCCGAGGCCGCCCCGCCGCGGGCCACCTTGAGGGCCCCGTCCAGATCGCCCGCCTCGCGCCGCAGCCGCAGCTCGACCGAGTCGCGGGTGGGCTGGAGGGCGGGCTCGACGGTGGGCCGCAGCCCCAGCAGGCGCGCCCCGGCCCCGGGGGCCCCCGCCTCGCCGAGCAGCTGGGCGTGGCGCACGAGGGCCCCCGGATCGACCGCCGTGCGGGCCACCGCGGGCCCCATGCGGGTGAGCAGGGCATTGGCGCGGGCGAGGTCGGCACCGCCCACGGCGCAGCGGTGGCCCAGACCGAGAAGTCGGTGCTCCAACGACATGTCGGGGGCATCAGCGAGCAGTGCGAGGGCCTCGTCCACCCCGTCCCCACAGCCGGCCCAGTCGCCCGACTCCCAGCGCAGGGCGGCGCCGTTGTAGCGCGCCATGGCCCCCTCCTCGCGGCCCACCGCGGCCCGGGCCCCCGGGGTGGCTGCGTCGGGCTGGAGCGCCGTCATCTCGCTGGCGGCGAGCACCAGCTGGGGCGCCCCCGGCCGCGCGGCGAGGGCCGCGTCGAGGGCGTCCCAGGCGCCGGCGTCGCCCGAGGCGAGCCGCAGCACCAGCCGCGCCCGGAGCCTGGCGTCGCCCGGGCCGTGGCGGGCCTCGGCGGCCGCGAGCGCCGCCCGGGCGGCCTCCGGGCGTCCCGCCCGGGCGAGCAGGATGACCAGCACGGCATCGTCCGCGGCCTCGCGCTCGATGCCCGGGGCCTGAAGAACTTCCAGGGCGCGATCGTAGCGCCCCACCGCGTACCAGCAGCGGGCCGCCGCCACCGTGGGGTCCCCGTCCTCTGCCCCACAGCGCGCCGGGGGCGCGGCCGTCTCGTTGCCGAGCTCCGCCGGGGGCCGGGCCGCGTGGCCGGGGAGCCCGCCCGCGAGCCCCAGCGCCACCAGGGCCGCGGCGCCCCCGCGCCGGCGGCTGCCCGCTCTCCGCCCGGCGGAGCCCCGCGGGGTCCCGCCGGCCCGCCGTCCTGCCACCCACCGCATGCGCCCTCCTCTGCCCGCCGGGCCCCGCCCGCCGACCGACGGAATCCTGACGGGGCACGCTCGCGCGGCCGGCCCCCCGATGCTACCGCTCGCGAGACCCGGCGCGGCCACCCGCTCTCGGCTTGCCCCCATCCAGGCCAGCCCGGCCCGGCCCATGGGGCCCGATCGGGCCACCTTCGCCGACAGCTCTGCCCGCCTCCGACCGATGGAGGGGCGCCGGACAGAGACTGGCACGGTCCCTGCATTGGTTCCCTGCGACGGAACCGATGCGCACCGACCGCATCGCCCCCCCTCTCCCCTTCCCGGCCCGGAGCGCCGCCATGCAGTCCATCCCCCACACCGAGAGCGTCCCGCCCGTCGACCGCGCCGCTGCCCGGGGCTTCCTGGCCCTCATGGCCCTGGTCGCGTGGGTGCCGGTGGCCTTCGCCGTCGCCGCCGCCCCCTGAGCCCTCCCGCACAGGCCGGCTGTGGCATCTCCCACAGCCCCCCCGCGGGGCGCCCCGACGCTCAGGGCGACTCGCAGACCGAGGCGTAGCGCCAGGTCATCGGCGCCTCGTGCCAGTAGGTGTCGTCGCTGTCGCCGAAGGCCGCGGCCTGGCCGAAGAGCACCGTGCCGTAGTCATCGGTGATGACCTCAGCGTCGAAGTTGGTGTAGCTCGCGCTGGCCCCGTCCCACTGCCACACGTCGCCCACGGGCTCGTGGTAGCCGATCCAGGTGTGGGCATCGATGAGGCCCGTGCCGTCGTCGCCCTCGTAGATGATCTCCCAGACCACGTCGTTCTCGGTGGCGTCATCGATGGTGACGAGGGTGTAGCCGTAGGCCGCACAGTTGGCCTGGGCGTCGGTCCACGACATGTGGGTGGCGACGGCCATGTAGGCCACCCCCGTGCCCGGATCCGTCACGACCTCGTCGGGGCAGGCCCCCTCGTCGATCTCGCCGTCGCCGTCGTCGTCGATGCCGTTGCACAGCTCGACCGGCGTGCTGCTGCCGTCGTCGCCGGTCTCGGCGCCCGTGCCGCCCTCGTCGCCGGACTCGCCGCCCTCGTCGCCGCCGCCCTCGTCGCCCGCGCCGCTCCCGTCGTCGGTGCCGTCCGCCCCGCCGTCGCCCCCGTCGTCGTCCCCGTCGTCGCCGGTGCCGTCCTCGGCCGTGCCGTCTCCGGCGCCGCCGTCCGTGCCGTCGCCCCCGTCCGTGCCGCTGCTGTCGCCGCCGTCGTCGCCCGCGCCGCCGTCCGTGCCCGTGCTGTCGCCGCCGTCGTCGGCACCCTCGCTGCCGCCGCCGTCCTCTTCGCCCACCGGGCCGTCCGCCGCCCCGTCCGCGCCCTCGTCCGCGACGGGAGCACCGGTGTCGGTCGCACCGGTCTTGGCGGGCGCCGTGCGGCAGCCCCCGAGCGCGAGCGCGAGCGAGGCAGCGACGAGGAAACAGGGAATGCAGCGCATGGGGCTCTCGGGGCGGTGGACCACGCCCCAGTGTGCCAGCCCGGAGGGCGGTCGTCCTCCCCGGTTCGCGGCGCGACGGGCGTGGGCTCTCGGTGAAACACCGCGAGAACAGTCTCTATGTCGACATCTTGACGCAATCCGACAGAGCCGACATTTCTCGGGAGGCCGGCCGGAGCGCCCAGGCCCGCCCCGGGGCCCTCTGGCCCGCCGGGGCCCCGGTGTTAGCCGCCCGGCAACCGCACCCGGAGACCGCCATGCCCATCGACCAGAACGACCCGGTCCACGCCCGCATCCAGCAGCTCATCGACACCCACGACGTCGTGCTCTTCATGAAGGGCGACCCCGCGATGCCCCAGTGCGGCTTCTCGGCCTCGGCGGTCGACGAGCTGCGCACGATCGGCGTCGACTTCGCGGATGCGGCGGTCACCACCGTCAACGTGCTGGAGCAGCTCGACATCCGCCAGGGCATCAAGTCCTTCTCGGACTGGCCGACCATCCCCCAGCTCTACGTCAAGCAGGAGTTCGTCGGCGGCAGCGACATCATCCGCCAGTCCGCCGCCAGCGGCGAGCTCCACGGCATGCTGGGCATCGCCTTCACCCCGCCGAAGGCCCCCGAGATCACCGTGACTGACGCCATGAAGGCCGCCGTGGCCGGTGCCGAGGGCGAGGGCCCCACCGCGCTGCGCCTCGTGGTGGGCGCCGGCTTCCGCTACCAGATCGGCTTCGACGAGCAGAAGCCCGGCGACTTCGTCGTCGCCAGCAACGGCATCCAGATCCTGGTCGACGCCTCGAGCGCCCGGAAGGCCGACGGCATCACCCTCGACTTCGAGGACGGGCCCCAGGGTGGCGTGGTCATCGACAACCCCAACGAGCCCCCCAAGGTCCGCCAGCTCTCGGTCCAGGGCCTCCAGAAGATGCTCGCCGAGGGCGCCGACATCCGGCTCTTCGACGTGCGCTCCGACGAGGAGCGGGCCACGGCCCTGCTCTCCGACAAGGCCGAGCAGCTCACCCCCGAGAAGGCCGCCGAGGTCGAGGCCATCGCCGACAAGTCGACCGTGCTGGTCTTCCACTGCCACCACGGCGGCCGGTCCCAGCAGGCCGCGAGCTACTTCCTCAGCAAGGGCTTCCGCAAGGTCTACAACGTCGAGGGCGGCATCGACGCCTGGTCGATGTTCGTCGACCCGACCGTGCCCCGGTACTGAGCGGCCCGGGCCCGGGGCTCAGCCCCCGGGCTGGGGATGCACCATGCGGTCCCACTGCTCGAGCACATGGGCCGCCATGACCAGGCCCATGGGCATCGTCAGCACGACGCCGATGTAGCAGGCCATGCCGCCAGCGCCGGCGAGCATCTGGGCCAGGAACACCCCCAGGGCCACCGTCGCGTAGGTGCTGGGCCGGGAGCGGATGGCCGTGAGGCTGGGGCCGAAGCTCAGCAGCGGCGTCATCTCGCCCTTGAGGCCCCGGCGCAGCATCTCGGGCACGAGCACGATGGCCACGAGGTTCAGGGCCATCAGCACGAGGAAGCCGACCCCCGAGAGCACGGCGCCGACCACGCTCAGGGCGCCGCCCTCGCCGATGCTGCTCATGACGGTGCCGGGCACGACGGTCAGCATGGCGATGACGGCGGCGGGCACGGCGAGGTTGAGCACGGCGGCGAAGGGCGCGATGCCCAGCTGGACGTCTTCGATGAAGTCGACCGTGGGCAGGGGCGCCGCCCGGCCGGACCGGAGCTGGTCGATGACCTTGCGCTGCCAGCCGAAGTGGACGAGCTGGCCGATGATCGGGACGAAGGCGGCGACGCCCACCATCGCGGCGGTCTTGACCCAGTCGGGGTCTTGGAAGATGGCCTGGAAGGCGGCCGAGAGGTCGATCTCGTCGGCAGGGGGCCCGGGCGGCGGCACCGCGGGGGGCGCAGGCGCGGGCGCGGCACCCGGAGGGTCGGGCGCGTAGCCGGGCGGGAGCGGGGGCGGGGCGGCAGGGCCACCGGGCGGGGTCGCAGACACGGGCGTCTCGGGCCGGGGGGACGGCTACTCTGCCAGACGGCGGTACTCGAGCTGCCACTTCATGGGCCGCTCGAGGCTCTCGCTCTCGACCCGAGCCTGCAGCGCCAGCCGATCTCCGTCGACCGAGAACACGTTGTGGCGAGCGCCCGACTCGCCGAGCCAGGTGAGGTGCGCCCCGCCCGCCGAGAGCGCGAGCTGGGAGCGCAGGGGGTCACCGTCGGCATCGGTCGTGTTGTGGATGCCCGTGTGGGGGCGGGCGTAGGGCTTCTTGCCGTCGCACTGGATGCTCCAGCTCGTGTCGGTCACGGCGAAGGCATAGACCCGGCAGAGCCCCGTGGCCGTGCGCAGCTTCATCCGCCCGAACTCGCGGATCAGGATGTTGAGCTGGGAGGCGGCGTCCTCGACGGCCCGGTCGAGCTTGGCCTGGACGGCGGCCTGGGACCCGACGAGCTCCCAGCGGCCGTGCATGGGGTGGGCGGCGGCGGGAGCGGCGGCCTGGGTGGGCTCCGCGGCGGCGGGCCCTGCCAGGGCGAGCGCCAGGACGGCGGCAGAGACGGGCATCGGGGACCTCTACGACAAGCTGCGGTGGGGGGAGGACGGCCGGGAGTGTAGCGCCCCCGCGGCACGGGCGGGCCCCGGTCAGCCGGCGGCGGTGCAGGCGGCCAGGGCAGCGACGGCCCGGTCGAGCTCGTCTTCGGTGTTGATGGCGTGGACCGAGGCGCGCACGACGGCGGGCAGGCCCCGGGGGGCGAGATCCCAGCGGGCGCTCGTGGGCCGCGAGACGCTGACGGCGACCCCGGCCGCCTCCAGACCCGCGGCCACCGCCTCCGCCTCCCAGCCCTCGACCGTGAAGGTGGTGATGCCCGAGAGCACGGGGCCCCGGTCGCGCACCACCACCCCCGGCACCCGCGCCAGCCGCGCCCGCAGCCCGGCCGCCAGCTCCCCCACCCGGTGGCGGATCGCCAGGATGCCGCAGTCGAGGGCGGTCTCGACGGCCACCCCGAGCCCGTGGACCGCGGCGAGGTCGAGCTCCCAGCGCTCGAAGCGCCGGGCATCCGGGGCGAGGGTGTAGGCCGTGTCGCCCGTCCACGACGCGCCCCGCAGGTCGGGGGTGGCGGGCTCGAGGCCGGCGATGGCGTCGCGGCGCACGTAGAGGAAGCCCGTGCCCCGGGGGCCCCGCAGGTACTTGCGCCCGGTGGCCGTCAGGGCATCGCAGCCGATGCGGTCGACGAAGACCGGCCACTGGCCGACGCTCTGGCAGGCGTCCACCACCAGCGGCACCCCGGCCTGGCGGCAGCGGGCCCCGGCCGCCTCGATGGGGTTCACGAGCCCCGAGGAGGTGGGCATGTGGGTCAGGCAGGCCAGCCCCACCCCCGGCAGGGCCAGGGCCCGGTCGAGGGCGTCGAGGTCGAGGGCGCCCGCAGCGTCGCTGTCGACGGGCACGAGCTGGGCCCCCGTCCAGGCGCAGAGGCGCAGCAGGCTGATGGCGTGGGAGCCGTAGAGGGCCCGGTCGACCACGACCCGAGACCCAGGACCGAGCTTGGCGAAGAAGGCCGTCACCACGGTGTTCCAGCCATCCGTGGCGCTGGTCGTGAAGGCGATCTCGTCGGGGTGGGCGCGGATCAGCCGGGCGATGGCGGACCGGATCTCGGCCACCCGGGGGGCGGCGTGGCGGGCCTGGCGGTAGCCGCCCCGGCGGGCCTCGTCGGCGAGGTAGCCGGTCATGGCCTGGAGCACGGCGCCCGAGAGCAGGCTGGCCCCGGCGTGGTTGAGGTGGATGTGGTCGGTGGCGCCCGGGCAGTCGCGCCGCAGGCGATCGAGATCGAGGGGCACTTCAGGCCTCCGGGGCGAGCTGGCGAGCGAGCGCGTCGTGGCCCTGGGCGCGGGCCAGATCGGCCGGGAGCTGGCCGGCCCGGGAGCGCTGCGTGGCCGAGGCCCCCGCCGCCCGGAGCCGCTCGACGAGCACGGCGTGGCCCAGCTCGGCCGCGACGTGGAGGGCGCTGTGGCCCCGGTGGTCGACGGCGTCGGCGGGGCAGCCGGCCACGAGCAGGGCCGTGCAGACCTCGAGCTGGCCGGCCCGGGCCGCGAGGTGGAGGGGGGTGGCCCCGTCGGCATCGCAGACCCGGGGGTCGGCGCCCGCCGAGAGCAGCAGCCGGGCGACGGGATCCTGGCCCGCCTTGTGCTGGCGGCAGCAGACCTGGAGCGGGGTCTCGCCGCCGCCGTCCGCCGCGCTGGGCGCCGTGGGCTGGTCGACCGAGATGCCCTGGCTCAGCAGCACCATGGCCACCTCTTCGTGGCCCATGGCGGCGGCGATGTGGAGCGGGCCGTAGCCCTGGAAGGTGCCCGGCAGGTCGAGGGCCAGCCCGGCCTTGGCGGCCCCCATGACGAGGTCGGCCCGGCCGGCGAGGGCGGCGATGTGGACGGCGGTGTCGGTGCGGAGGGGCACAGGCGCGGGGGCCGGCGGGGGCGCCGCCGAGAGGGCCAGGGCCCGGCGGCCGAAGCAGCGGAAGGACCAGAGGGTGAGCTGCTCGACGTCGGCGGCCGGCAGCCCGGCCAGCAGGGGGGCCGGCAGGATGCGCCCCAGCGCGTGGCTCTGGACGAGGAAGTCGACCACCCGCACCAGCTCGGCCGTGTCGCCGCAGCGGCCGCCAGTCGGGTCGCCGTGGATGGCCGTCGCCACCAGCGCCCCGTCCCGCGGGACCACATCCACCGCGCAGGCCAGCGTGCCCGACCAGCTCTGGATCAGCAACAGCCGGCCCTTCTGGAGGAACAGGGCCCACTTGTCTTCGAGGGCCTGGGGCCGGAAGAGGGCGCCGTCGGGCAGCACCGGGGGCGCCGGCCAGGCCAGGTCGCCCGGGGCGAGGGCCACGGCGGGCGCGGGAGAGGCCAGAACGGCGTGCTGGTGGCCGTCGTCGAGGGTCCAGCCGAGGGCTCGGGCGGTCTGCTCCGGGCTCGCCCCGGAGGACTGGAGGGCCGAGACCGCGGGCGCCATGTCGAGAACATCGACCCCGAAGGGGCTCTCGTCGCCCCGCAGCCAGCGACAGCGGGCGAAGACCCCGGTGGGAGCGGGCGGCGGCGGCGGGGCCGGACGCAGCCAGCGGCGGAGGGCACCAAAGAGATCAGAGGAGGCAGCCATGGCCGGCAGGTAGCACGGGCGGCGGCGGCCGCGCAGGGCCCTCAGCCCTCAGCGCACCGCCCGGGCGGCGGCGAGGGGCCCGATGCCCAGGTCCCAGAGGCGGTCGAGGGCGGCAAAGAGCGCGACCACCCGCGGGGCGACCATCGGGCCCACCGGGGTGTGGCCGGGCGCCAGGCCGACGAGCAGCACCGAGCCCGCGGCCCCCGGTCCCCAGCGGGCGGTGGCGTGGGGCGCCTCGTCCGGGGCCGCCGGGCGCCAGTCGCCCCCGGGCCCACAGACGAGGCCCAGGCTGCGGGGGGCGGGGCAGGGCCGCGACAGCACCTGCATGGCGCCGCCCACCCGGTTCGCGTCGGCCGCCCGCAGCAGCAGGGCCTCGAGGGCCGCCGGCTCCCAGTCCGTGCCCGAGCCGCCCGTCCGGCCCTCTTCGACCAGGGCGAGGTGGAGCAGGTAGAGCGGCAGCGCGGGCAGGGCCGCCGAGAGCTTGCCGATGGCCCCGCCGAAGCGGGGGTTGAGCTCGGTCGGCCGGAAGCCGGCGCGGGAGAGGATGCCGTCGACGGTGAAGACACCGCGGTAGCCGACCTTGTCGCGCAGCCAGGCCCCGGTCTGGCGCACGACCGCCCGCATCGCCTCCCGGTCGGCGGGGGCCGGGTCCCAGAAGGTGGCGGCCTGGGCGTAGGCGAAGCGCAGGGTGTCGGGCCGCCGCAGCACGACCATCTCGCAGGGCCGCAGGGCGACGACGGACGCGGCGGTCACGATGCCGTGGATGCTGCAGGGCACCCCCTCGAGGAAGGGCATGACCCGCACCGCCGCGGCGTGGGCCCCCGCCCAGTCCACCGCGGCCGCGAGCGCCGCCGGTCCCGCGCCGTGGGGCACCCAGCGCAGCCCCGCCGCGCCGCCGTGCCAGCCCTCCTGGTTGTCGAGGGCCCAGACCGTGCCGGCGCCGGCGTCCAGGGCCGCGTGGGCCGCCCGCAGGGGCGCCGCTGCCGCTGCCACCACCCGGGCCGGGGCCCGCGCCACCCCCACCGCGTCCCAGAGGGCGTCGACGGTCGACTTGTCTTCGAGGGCCCGCCAGGCCAGCGGGCGGCGGCCCCAGGCGGCCCGGCCCCCGACCGGCGCGTCCGAGGCGAAGAGGCAGCGCAGCACCCGGGCCGTGCCCGCCGGGTCGAAGGCGTCGAGGCGGGCCTGGACGGCGGGGGGCAGCGGGGCCTCGAGCGCCGCCTGGCCGGCCCGGATGGCGCCCATCATGTCGGCGCCGGCGGCCCCGAGCACGGCGTGGCCACAGGGGGGTGGGGCCCCGACGCCCGCGCTGGCGGCCACCGCGAAGACGTCCTCTGCGCCGAGGTCTTGGAGGGTCTGGACCAGGTGGACGGTCGCCGGCAGCACGTCGCCGCTCACGACCCAGCGCTGGCCCGCCACCCGGTCCCGCAGGTGCCGGCGCAGCCGGGCGACGAGGGCCAGCTCTGCGGCCCCGGGCGTCCAGGGGTCGGCAGCGGGGGGAGGCGGGGCGGCAGCGGTCATCGTCGGCTCTCCGTGGTCCCAGTCCAGAATGACGTTCGGGGGGCGATCCTCGCGACGAGCGCCCCAGATCGGGCGCCCGGAGGCGGCCGTGTTAGGCCGCCGGCCCTCTGCCCGCCGGCCCGACCTGGCGGGGCACTCCCCTCCCCTCTCTTCGCACCCCGAGGCCACCATGGCGAACGAATTCATCTACCAGATGATCGGCACCGAGAAGCGCCTGCCGACCGGCCGCGTCCTGCTCCAGCCCACCTGGCTCAGCTTCTACCCGGACGCCAAGATCGGCGTGATCGGCCACAACGGCGCCGGCAAGTCGACCCTCATGAAGATCATGGCGGGCATCGACGATGACTTCCACGGCGAGGTCATCCGCAAGCAGGGCAGCACCGTGGGCTACCTGCCCCAGGAGCCCCAGCTCGACAGCTCTCTCGACGTGCGCGGCAACATCGAGCTCGGCCTCAAGCACATCCGCGACCTCCTCGACGCCTTCGAGAAGGTCAACGAGGGCTTCGGCGACCCCGACGCCGACTTCGACGCCCTCTGCGAGAAGCAGGCGCGGCTCCAGGACCAGATCGACGCGGTCAACGGCTGGGAGCTCGATCGCATGGTCGAGATCGCCATGAACGCGCTGCGCACCCCCCCGGGGGACTGGCCGGTCGACAACCTCTCCGGCGGCGAGAAGCGCCGGGTCGCCCTGTGCCGCCTGCTGCTCGAGAAGCCCGACCTGCTGCTGCTCGACGAGCCCACCAACCACCTCGACGCCGAGAGCGTGGCCTGGCTGGAGCGCCACCTCGAGGAGTACCCGGGCTGTGTCGTGGCCATCACCCACGATCGCTACTTCCTCGACAACGCCGCCCAGTGGATCCTCGAGCTCGACCACGGCAAGGCCATCCCCTTCGAGGGCAACTACTCGGGCTGGCTGGAGCAGAAGCAGGAGCGGCTGCGCCAGGAGAAGAAGGCCGAGACCAAGCGCGCCAAGCGCCTCGCCCGCGAGCTCGAGTGGATCCGCCAGTCGCCGAAGGCCCGCCAGGCCAAGTCGAAGGCGCGCATCACCGCCTACGAGGATCTCGTCGCCCAGGCCTCCGATGCCCGCCGCCAGACCGGCGCCCGCATCAACATCCCGCTGACCAAGCGGCTCGGCGGCAAGGTGCTCGAGGCCCACGGCCTCACCAAGGCCTACCACGACAAGCTGCTCTTCGAGGATCTCGAGTTCGAGCTGCCCCCGGGCGGCATCGTGGGCGTCATCGGCCCCAACGGCGCCGGCAAGTCGACGCTGTTCCGGCTGCTCGTGGGCCAGGAAGCGCCCGACAGCGGCACCGTGGTGCGCGGCGAGACGGTCGACCTCGCCTATGTCGACCAGTCCCGCGACGCCCTCGACGCCAAGAAGAGCGTCTGGGAGGAGATCTCGGGCGGCCACGACGAGGTGCTCATCGGCGACAAGCCCATGAACAGCCGGGCCTATGTCTCGCTCTTCAACTTCACGGGCTCCGACCAGCAGCAGAAGGTCGGCACCCTCTCCGGCGGTGAGCGCAACCGGGTCCACCTCGCCAAGCTGCTCAAGCGCGGCGGCAACGTGGTGCTGCTCGACGAGCCCACCAACGACCTCGACGTCGAGACGCTGAGCAACCTCGAGGAGGCCCTGCTCGAGTTCCCGGGCTGCGTCGTGGTCACGAGCCACGATCGCTTCTTCCTCGACCGCATCGCCACCCACATCATCGCCTTCGAGGGCGACTCCCAGGTGGTGGTCTTCGAGGGCAACTACCAGGAGTACGAGAAGGACCGGAAGGCCCGCCTCGGCATCGCCGCCGACCAGCCCACCCGCATCAAGTACCGCAAGCTCACCCACTGAGCCGCGGCCACCGCCGCCCGGGCCACCGCCCGGGTGTCGGCGCCGGGTGCGCCCGGGCCCTGCACGGGGGCCGGGCGCGCTGCGCTTGGGGGGCCCCGCCGGCTCACTCCCAGCAGAGGGTCATGCCGCCCTCGCCACCGAGGCGGCCACAGGTCCGGCCGTCCTCGAGGGCACGGGTCGACGCCGAGCGGTAGACCGCGTCGGTGGTCGTGCCCGCTGGGGCGCCGTCCATCCAGCTCAAGGCCGTGCCGACGGGCAGGGTCGGGCCGGCCTTGCCCGTCACCATGCCGGTCTCGACGTGGTCCACCCGCTCGAGGCCCGGCCGCACCCGCACGAGGGCCTCGCCGGCGGGCCCCGTGACCGCAAAGCGCCCCCCCACCTGGACGGCCGCCACGAGCACCTCGGAGGCCCGGCCGGGCGCGGCCTTGTCGGGGGTGCCGACGATCTTCACCTCGACGGGGCCCTCGTGGGTCTCGCCGAAGGCCTTGCCCTGGCGGGCGCGGATCGAGCGGGCCGTGCCCGTGCGGGCCGGGGGATGCGAGCTCGGCCGGTAGCGATCGGCCGTCTCGAGCGCGCCGACCGTCACCCGCAGGGGGCCCACCCCCGCCTCTCGGGCCTCGCCGTCGGTCTCGATGGGCACGCCGGCCCGCAGGCGCAGCCCCGTGCCGTCCTCGGCGAGGGCGTCGACCGCCTCGGGAACAACGTCCAGCACGTCACTCTTGTCGACATAGAGCACGACTCCCGTGCCGGCCACGGCGGGCTGGGGCATGGGGTGGGCCTGGCCGGCCACGGCGGGGGCCCGCAGGGCGAGGCGGCCGTCCACCTCGCCGGTCACCTCCCACACCTCGCCGGCGGCCTCGCTGGCGAAGCCCGCCGTGGCCTGGGGGGCCGTGGCGGCGGGGTCGCGGTAGAGGCCGGCGCCGGTGCGGACGACGACGAACTCGCCCGCGGGCCAGCTGGCGGGGGCGGCCGTGTCCCAGGCCGGCGCGGGCACGTCTTCGTCCCAGGAGGCGCTGAGCCGCCACTGGAGCATGGCCGGCGCCGCGCCGTCGGGGGCCGTGTAGCCCTTGGGGGCGAGCCACTCGGAGCGCTCGGCCAGCGGGATGCCCGCCTCGGCCAGCTCGAGCGAGAAGTGGCGGGCCGGCTTCTCCTTCTTGCCCTTGATCTCGACGATGTCGCCCACGACCACGACCGTGTCGCCCTCGGCGGTGGCCGACAGGGTGAAGCGCACGCTGCTCTTGCTGCCCGCGGCCGTCCAGCTCGCGGTCCAGGGCAAGGGGGCGGTCTGGGGGCTGCCGTCGGCCCCAGGCCCCTCGACGACGACCCGCACGGAGCGCTCTCCGGCGCGGGCATCGGCAGACAGGAGGCTGGCGGCGAAGACGAGGCCGGAACAGAGCGAGAGCAGGGTCGGCGTGCGCATGGCGAGGGCTCCAGGCGGGCGGCACGGGGAAGAGGGGGCGACGGGGGGGGAGGCCCCCCGGGCGCCGGCGGAGTGTACGACACGCGACCGCCACACTCGGCCCACCCCGGGGGCAGATCGTCCAAGACGCCGTGGCTGCGGGCTTGGCACGGCAAGAGCATCGCCGTCTGAAAGGGAGCGGTAAGTCCGGACCAAGGGCGCCTGGGTCCTGCATTCCCGACGAGAGCGACCTGTTCGTGGGCTGTCTCCGCATGTCTCCATCGTCGGGCCCGCGATCCGCGCTGCTACCGTGTCCCCACCACCGCCCCCACCAAGCCCCCGGGTGTCCGCCATGCCCACCACGTCCCGCCCCCCTGCCGGCACCCCACCCCTCCGCCCCGGGGCCGCCGTCGCGCTGCTCCTCGTGGGCATCGGCAGCGCGGCCTATGCCGCATGGCCCGCCAGCTCGGACTGGCGCGCCGTCGAGATGGGCGGCGCCGACCTGACCGACCCCTGCGGCGACCTCTCGGGCACGACCGTCTGGGACATCGTGGGCGACGCCAGCAACCCGGCCGCCTACTACGCCGACGACGGCACGAACATCTGGTTCCGCCTCCGGCTGGCCGACACCCCCGTGCGCACCTCGGGCCGCACCACCTCGTGGAAGTCCTTCTCGTGGGGCGTGCTCATCGAGCACGACTTCGACGCGACCAATCCCAAGTACGACTACCTGCTGATGGTCGACGGGAACGCCGACACCGTCTACCTCTACGAGAACTCGACGGGCACGAGCGACCCCCACAGCGACAGCCCCGAGACCCTGCTCGGCTCGTGGTCGGCCCCGGCCGCCACGGCGGGCTCGTCCTCGGCGGGATCCGCCGGCTACAGCGCCGCCGGCACCAACGTCTGCGGCACCAGCTCTGGCGCCGACTACTACGTCGACTGGACCATCTCCTGGGCCGACCTCACGGCCCTGACCGGCATCGTGCCCGCCGACCCCATCGCCCTGGTCATGGCCACCTCGGCCTCGGCCACGGCCATGAACAAGGACTTCGCCGGCTGTGACGACAGCACCAGCAGCTGCAGCAGCTGGACGGATCTCTACTCCGACCCGACCGGGTCGAGCGACACGGGCGACTCGGGCACCCCCGAGACCGGCGGCAGCACAGGGGGCACCACCGGCGGCAGCACGGGTGGCACCACCGGCGGCAGCACGGGGGGCAGCACCGGCGGCTCGACGGGCACCACCGACACGGGCAGCACCGACACCGGCGGCGCGACGGGCGGCGGCACCGGTGGAACCTCGACCGGCGGCAGCACCGGCGGCTCCTCGACCGGCGGCAGCACCGGCGGATCCTCCACCGGCGGCAGCACCGGCGGATCCTCGACCGGCGGCAGCACCGGCGGATCCTCGACCGGCGGCAGCACCGGCGGATCCTCGACCGGTGGCACGACCACGGGCGGCGGCAGCGGCAGCGACACGGGCGGCGCCGACGGCGGCAGCGGCGACACCGGC
>CAXQUZ010000382.1:0-12973 GCA_964226865.1 Myxococcota bacterium
TGTCGATCTCGTTGTCGAAGTGGCCGATGTTGCAGACGATGGCGTTGTGCTTCATCTGCTTCATGTGGGCGGCGGTGATGATGCCCTTGTTGCCGGTCGAGGTGACGAAGATGTCGGTGGTGTTCACCACGTCCTCGACCGTGACCACGTCGAGGCCCATCATGCAGGCCTGCAGCGCGCAGATGGGGTCGATCTCGGTCACGGAGACCCGGGCGAACTGGCCGCGGAGGCTGTCGGCCGAGCCCTTGCCCACGTCGCCGTAGCCGCAGACCAGCACCCGCTTGCCGCTGATGAGCACGTCGGTGGCGCGCATGATGGCGTCGACCAGCGAGTGGCGGCAGCCGTAGACGTTGTCGAACTTGGACTTGGTGACCGAGTCGTTGACGTTGATGGCGGGGAAGAGCAGCGAGTCGGCGTTCATGCGCTCGTAGAGGCGGTGCACACCGGTGGTGGTCTCCTCGGAGACGCCGCGGATGGCCTTGGCCATCTCGGTCCAGTAGCTGTCGCCCATGACCTCGCGGACCTCCTTGAGGAGGGTCAGCACGACCTTCTCCTCGGGGTTGCCAGCCTTGTCGGGGTTGGGCATCTCGCCGGCCTTCTCGAGCTCGTGGCCGAGGTGGACGAGGAGGGTGGCGTCGCCGCCGTCGTCGAGGATGAGGTTCGGGCCGCCGTCGTCCCAGACCAGGGCCTGGAGGGTGCACCACCAGTACTCCTCGAGGGTCTCGCCCTTCCAGGCGTAGACCGCGGGGCCCTCGGGGGCGGTGTGGGTGCCCGTGGGGCCGGCCACCACGGCGGCGGCGGCGTGGTCCTGGGTGGAGAAGATGTTGCAGCTGACCCAGCGGACCTCGGCGCCGAGGGCGATGAGGGTCTCGATGAGCGCGCCGGTCTGGATGGTCATGTGGAGCGAGCCCATGATCTTGGCGCCCTTGAGGGGCTGGCTCTCGCCGTACTCCTCGCGCAGGGCGGCGAGGCCGGGCATCTCGACCAGGGCCAGGTCGAGCTCCTTGCGGCCGAAGCGCACGCTCTCGGCGGAGAGGTCGCGGACCTTGTAGGGCATGCCCGCGAAGAGGGGCAGGCCGGTGTTCATGAAGGTGCGCTCGGGGAGCTTGGTGACTGCGCTCATGGGTGCCTCACAGTGGGGAGGGAGAGGAGAGGACGGGCCGGCGGCGGCCCTGCCCCATTCGTTTATCCGAATGGACGAATGAATGGCAACAGAGTAGTCGGAGATCCGGGCACAGAACCTGAGCCCATGGCGGCAGCCACGGCCCAGAGCACCGTCCAGCCGACCACTCTCGCGACCGGAGCCCCGCGGTGTCGTCCCCCTTCTTCGACCGCCTCAGCGCCCTCTCCGAGCCCCTGCGGGCGCGCATGCTGCGGCTGCTCGCCCGGGAAGAGCTCGCGGTCGGCGAGCTGGCCCGGGTGGTCCAGACGAGCCAGCCCACCGCCTCGCGCCACCTCAAGCAGCTCGGGCGCCAGGGCTGGGTGCTGCGCCGGCGGGTCGGCACGGCGACCTGGTACCGCATGGACCACAAGGGGCTGGACGCCGGCCAGCAGGCCCTCTGGGGGCTGGTCTCGGCCGAGCTGGAGGCCAGCGCTGCCGACGCGGCCAGCGTGGTGGCCGCCGACGACGGCCGGCTCGCGACCGTGCTGGCCCAGCGGGAGGGCGACGCCGCCGAGATGTTCCGCCAGCTCGGCAGCCGCTGGGACGAGGTGCGCCGCGAGCAATTCGGCGAGGCCTACCTGCTGCCGACCCTGCTGCGGCTGCTGCCCCCAGACCGGGTCGTCGTCGATCTCGGCTGCGGCACCGGCGGGCTGCTCGCCCAGCTCGCCCCGGTGGTGCGCCAGGCCGTCGGCGTCGACCGCGAGCGCGCCATGCTCACGGCCGCCCGGGACCACCTCAGCGCCCAGCTGCCGCCGGCGCTCGCCGGGCGGGTCGCCCTGCACGAGGGGCTGCTCAGCGCCCTGCCCCTGGCCGACCAGAGCGCCGACGACGCCCTCTGCATGCTCGTGCTCCACCACATCAGCGACCCGGCCCCGGTCTTCGCCGAGGCGGCCCGGGTGCTGCGGCCCGGCGGGCGCTTCGTGGTGCTCGACATGCTGGCCCACGACCGCGAGGAGTTCCGCCGGACCATGGGCCACCGCCACCGGGGCTTCAGCGCCGACCAGCTCGGGGCCTGGGGCGCCGCGGCCGGCCTGGACCTCGACCACTTCCAGCCCCTGCCGCCGGATCCGGCCGCCCAGGGCCCGGGGCTCTTCGTGGCCGTGCTCAGGGCGCCAGCGAGCTGCGGCGGCTGAGGGTGCCGGCGCGGTCGAGCTGGAGCGCGAGCAGCTCGTCGGGGCCGAGCGACCAGCGCCGCGCCGGCCGGTCGGCGTCGGTCACCGACCAGCGGGCCCCGTCCGCCGCCACCGTCAGCACCACCGAGGCGAGGCTGTCGCCGTCCTTCGTGCGGACCTGGATGCGGTTGGTGCCCTCGCGCAGGGCCTGGGGGGGCATCCGGGCCCGCCGGGAGCGCATGCCCCCGAGCAGGATGTGGGCCTCGGGGTCGCCCGTGTAGACCAGCGACAGCCGCGGCAGGGCGAGCTGGGCCTCCATGCCCAGGGCCTCGGCCTCGGCGGGGCTCAGCGCATCGGTGCGCGGCCACCACCACCACAGGGCACCGAGCGCGAGCAGGGCCCCGAGGCCCATGCTGGCGAGCACCACCGTGAGCAGCAACCGCTTGCGCCCCTTGGGCGGGGCAGAGGCCCGGGGCGCCCCCGTCCGGGGCGGGCGGGCGAGCACGGGGGCCACCAGCCGATCGAGGGCCGAGCTGGGGGCGAGGCCAGCGAGGGTCCGCCCGCGCACACAGGCCGCCAGCAGCTCGCGGGCCGAGGACTCGCGGCGGTCGGGATCCGCCCGCAGCGCCCGGGCCAGGGCCGGCAGCAGCAGACCCGCCAGCTCGTCGGCGGCCGCCGGCGCGAGGCCCCGGCGCACGGCGGCCCGCAGCATCTCGGCGTCCTCGTCGAGCAGATCGGGCGCGGCCTCCAGAGCGTAGAAGGTCGACAGGGGCGCGCGCGCGAGCTCCTGGAAGCGGGCCTCCTTCTCGGGGGGCAGCGCCTCGCGGGAGTCTTCGAGGGCCTGGAGCTCGGCGCAGGCGGGCAGCCGGTAGGCCGAGCGCTGGAGGGCCGTGCTCGGCAGCTCGCCGGTGATGACCTGGAAGACCATGACGCCCAGGGCGTGCACGTCGACGCTGGAGTCGAGCGGGCGCTCCAGCGGCAGCCGCTGCTCGAGGGGGGCGTAGGTCGGTGTGAACATCACCGTGTTGCTGGTGCGCTCGCGGAAGGTGCGGGCCTTCACCCCGCCGAGGTCGGCGAGGCGCACGGCCAGCGCCGGCGCGGTCTGGACGAGGAAGTTGCCGGGCTTGAGGTCGCGGTGGACGGTGACCTCGTGCAGGGCGCCGCTGCCGTGGAGCCGGGCCACCGCCGCGCAGGCCTGGACCAGGGCGTCGAAGCGGGCGTCGAGGCCGGGCTCCTCGACGGTCATCCAGGTGAGCAGCGAGTGGGGGAACCAGGGCAAGACGACGTAGGGACGGCCATCTTCGAGCTTGCCGTGGCTCTTGACCTCGACCAGCCAGCCCGCGGACTCCGGGTCGGCGGCGTGGATGCGCAGCAGGGCCTCGAGCTCGCGGTCGAGGTTGGTGCGGGCCCACTTCTCGTAGCGGGCCACCTTGACGGCGACCGCCGCGCCGCTCTCGTCGGTGCCCCGCAGCACGGTGGCCTGGCCCCCCTCCCGGGCGTCGCCCGCGAGGTCCACGCCGGGGATGGTGATCTGGTCGGCCTCGTCCATCGTCTCCTCGGCGGCCCGGGACGGCGGGCTGCGCCAGCGCACTATCCGGACCCCGGGCCCCCTGCCCTCTCCCGCCCCTGTCCGTCCGCGCACCGCCCCGGGGGCCGCCTGACATCCACCCCGGCCCCGGACGTCCGGGGGCAACCTGGCGACCTTTCGGCCCACCGCCACCCGGGGTCCGCGTGTCCAACCCCGCCCAGTCTGCGCCCACCGAGCCGGCTCCGCCGGGAGGGCCCCCCGCCCGGCCCGCCCGTCCGCCCCTGCCCCGGCGCTTCAACCTCATCCGGTCCTTCGCCCTCGCCGACTTCATCACCCTGGCGAACGCGGCCGCGGGCACGGGCAGCATCTTCCTCTGCCTGAACTACGTCGAGTCGGGCTACGACCCGCTCCAGCTCTGGATGGCCTTCGTCCTGCTGCCGATGGCCTTCGCCTTCGACGCCGCCGACGGCGCCGTGGCCCGCTGGCGGCGCCGGTCGAGCCCCTTCGGCGCCGACCTCGACAGCCTCGCCGACATCGTCAGCTTCGGCGTCGCACCGGCCGTGCTCGCCTTCACCCTCGGCATGCGCGGCTTCTGGGATGCCCTGGCGCTCATCTACTTCGTGAGCTGCGGCATCGGGCGCCTCGCCCGCTTCAACGTGACCGCCGAGCAGCTCGCCGACGTGGCCACCGGCAAGGTCAAGTACTTCGAGGGCACCCCCATCCCGACGAGCCTCGCCCTGGTGGGGCTGCTCTTCGTGGCCTGGCGCCAGGAGGCGGTCGGCCCCGAGCTCTGGGGCGGCGTCGTCTCGCTCGGTCCGGGGGCCTTCCACCCCCTCGTGCTGCTCTGGGTGCTCAGCGGCAGCCTCATGATCAGCGAGCGCATCCGCATTCCCAAGCCCTGAGCGCCCGGCTGGGGCCCCGGGGCGCCCCCCGGCTCAGTCGCAGAGGGTGCCGTCGTCCGGGACCAGGGACTCGCGGCCCGTCGCGCCGGCGACCACCTCGGCCTCGGTGAAGCGCACGGGCCAGGCCTCGTTGCCCAGCCACGCGGCGGCCTGGTCGTCGAAGTGGGGCGAGTCGGTGAGGGCCGACTGGCCCCCGGGCAGGATGTTGACCCCGCTCACCCCGTCGGGCCCGAGGGCGAAGACCATGCGGAACACGGGGCCGCTGCCGTAGGTGAAGCGGTCGCGGTTCCAGCCGAAGTTCGAGGCGTCGACGCTCTCGGTGTCGCCCGGCCGGGGGAACCAGGGCAGCGCGGCCCGGGGGTCGTCGCTGGCGAGGCCGTCGGCCAGGGGCAGCCGGTCGGGGTTGATGGCGAACTGGTCGGTGAGGAAGCTGAAGGTGGGGTCGTCGCCCAGGAACTCGGCGAGGATGGACTCGAAGCGCACGAGGTGGCGCAGGCCCCAGCGCCACTGGTCCATGTCGTCGGTGCCGAAGCCGCCCTCGGCGTCGGCGGTCGGGGGCGCCTCGAGCATGTCGAGGGCGCTCTCGAGGGCGAGCAGCATGACCTCGTCGCTGGTCTCGACCGCTTCGGTGCCGACCACGTCCCAGAGCACGCTCTCTTCGGTGTCGGGGTTCCAGCCGGCCAGCATGTCGGCCCCGTCCGGGCCCCGGTGGTCGAGCATCGCCTTCATCACCCGCATGCGGCCGTGGGTGCCGCCCGTGCGCGAGAGCTGCATGGCCGCCTCGTCGTCGAGGGCGTGGGTGGCGAGCCAGCCCTTCCAGGCGTTGGCGATGGTGGTGGCGACGCTGTCGGCCACCTCGTCCTCGGTGGGGCTGTCGTAGAAGGTCTCGACGCCGCTGTGGGCGATGAAGCCCCGGTCGGCCCAGGCCGCCAGCCGCGCGCGGGCCTCCTCGAAGCGCTCCTGGTTGTCGGTGTAGCGGGCGATGGCCCGTCCCTCGGCCTCGGTGATGGGGCCGTCGGTCTCGGAGAGGCCCCGCACCCGGTCGATGCTGTCGAGCAGGTGGGGCACGAGGATGCGCCCGAAGGGCGACTGGTGGTCGGCCTGGATGGCGACCATGCCGTCGAGATCGTGGGCGCCGAGGCCCTCCTCGAGCAGCTCAGAGATGCGGTGCATGCGGGCGCCGCCATCCCAGGGGCCACCGATGTAGGTCGCGCTGTTCTCGAGCACCCCGTCCAGCGCGTGGCCGCCCGGGTCGTTGTTGGCCGTGGCCACCCAGCCCTGGGCCGGGTCGATGGCGTGGGGCAGCTGGTCCTGGGGGATCATGCAGCGCGGGTCGCCGGGGCCGAAAGACTCGTCCACCATGCCGTTCTCGTCGATGACCACCTCGAAGCCGCCGTAGGTCGTGCCGTCGAGCAGCTGGTTGGGGTCGGCCCCTGGGGCCCAGGTGCCGTCGGCGTTGCGGGCGAGGCCGTCGCGGCAGGGCACGGCCTGGTAGGCGGTGTAGAGCACGCTGCCCGAGCTGTCGGCGGCGACGATGTTCTGGGAGTAGGCCACGAGGCCTCGGGAGGCGTCCTGCATCGCCTCGACCGTGTCGGCGTGGCCCCAGGCGTCGACCGCGTGGAAGATGCCCACCGGGTCGAGGCCCGTGTAGTCGAAGGAGATGCCGGAGATGACGCCGTCGCCGTCGGTGTCGGCGGGGATCACACAGTCGCCCTGGAGGTCGACCACGGTCTCGCCGGCGCCGGCCTCGGTGTCGCAGGCCACGGGGTTGCCCTCGATCTCCATCAGCCAGCGGCCGTCGAAGGTCTGCCAGCGGGAGAAGCGCTCGGTGCGGCCCACGCTGCCGAGCACGGGCACCTCGGCGATCTCGATGCTCTCCTCGAGGCGCTCGAGGGGCTCCCACTCGCCCTGGAAGAGGCTGGCGGCGGGCGCCCCGTCCTCGCCGAGCTGGAGCTCTTCGGCGTACCAGTCGGTGATGTCGCCCATGAGCTGGGTCTGGGACCAGGCCACCCGGCCGTTGGTGCCGACGGCCATGTAGGGCAGGCCGGGCAGCCCCAGGCCGACCTGGGTGGTGTCGCCCCCGCCGAGCACGGCGGTGTCGAGGCCCATCTGCCAGAAGAGGGAGGGCACGGTCAGGGGCAGGTGGCCGTCGCCGGCGAGCAGGGCGCGGCCGTCGGCGGTCTGGGCCCCGGTCACGGCCCAGGAGTTGCTGCCCCAGACCACGCTGTCGTCGTGGCGCAGGCGCCGCTCGAGGCGGGTCAGGCGGGCGTCGAGGCGGTCGAGCATGTCGAGGGGCACGGGCGAGCCGGGCAGCACGGCCGGGCCGAGGGCCACGGGCACGGCGCCGAGATCCCAGCCGGGGGCGCTCACGTGGTCGTAGTAGGGGAAGATGCGCAGGTAGACGTCGTGGACGGCGGCCGCCTCGCGCAGGTCGTGGAGCGCCACGGTGTCGCCGTAGACCCCCGTCGCCGCCAGCTCGGCCTTGCGGGTGTCGCCCACGTCGCCGGTCTCGTAGCCGAGCTCGTAGACCACGCTGGCCATGGCGCCGGCGAGGTCGTCGACCGTGAAGGGATGCATCAGCTCGGTGGGATCGGCGGCACCGAGCAGCCCGCTGGCGACGGTGAGCTCGCTGGGAGGCGGCAGGGCGCCGGCCTTGACCTGGTCGATGTAGGCGTTGACGCCGGCGGCGTAGGCGGCGAGGTGGCCCCGCTGGTCCTCGGAGAGGTTCTCGGCGATGGTGCGGGCCACGTGGGTCATGCCGCTGGAGCGGGCGCTCTTGTCGCTCTCGAGCGCGTTGTCGCCGAGGATCTCCGAGACCCGGCCCAGGGCGAGGCGCCGGGCGAGGTCGAGCATGAAGAAGCGGTCCTGGGCGAAGACGAAGCCCGTGGCGAAGGCGAGGTCGTTGCGGTCGTGGGCGTAGATGTGGGGCACGCTGCCCTCGGTGCGCACCACCTCGACCGGGCAAGACAGGCCCGCCACCGCGTAGCTGGCCGTGGACTCGACGCCGAGGATGCCCTCGGCTGGGGTCTCTCCGTCGTCCCCGCCCCCGTCGCTGCCGTCGTCGCCGTCGGCCCCTCCGCCGACGTCCATCGGCTTGGGCTCGCTGTCGGGGGCACAGCCCAGGGGGGCCAGCAGGGCGAGCAGCATCAGGCAGCGGGACGACATCGGAGACCTCGGCAGAGCGGGGGGCACAGGTGCGGCCTGCGCAGCCTACCCACAGCGCGGGCGCCCTGTCGCGAGGCCCTGGCCCGCTCGGGTCAGCCGGCGCCCCGCCGCGCCCGAGACCGGCGCCCGCGCTCAGCCCAGCAGCGGGTCGACCACCTCGGCGCCGAGGGTCGCCCGGAGCTCGCCCAGCCGGGCCTTCATGAGGTTGAAGGCGGCGGCGGCGCCCCGGTCGCGGAGCAGCCCCCCCACCCGCACGAGAACCTTGACGGCCGCGTCGTGCTCCCCCATGCCCACCAGTGCCGTGGACCAGGTCATGGCCGCGTCGGCGATGCCCAGCCAGTTGCCCCGGCGCTCGGCCGCCGAGAGCAGCTGGCGGGCCACCCGCTCGGCCGCCGCCCAGTCCTCGGCCGTGAGCAGCAGCGCGGCCAGCACCGTGCCCTGCGAGAGCACGGTGAGATCGTCGCCCCGGGCCGCCGCCTCGGCCACGCAGCGGTCGAGAACGGGGCGGGCGTCGGCGAAGAGCCCCGCGTCCACCAGCAGGTTGCCCACCATGGCGTCGGCGTGCACGGCCCCGGCGGCGTCCTCCCAGCGCCGGGCCAGGTCGCCCGCCTCCCGGAGCAGGGCCCGGACCCGGCCGCTGTCGCCCCCGTCGAGGTGGAGCTCGCCCAACAACACCAAGACGTCGTAGCGGAGGTGATCGTCGAGGGGACTCTCGAGCAGTCCGAGCAGCGCCTCGGCGTGGGCGCGCACGTCGCCCCGGCCGCAGACCATGCAGGCAAAGCGCCAGGCATCGGCCAGCTCGGGCTTGCCGGCGGCGGCCAGGGCCAGCTCGCGCAGCCGGGCCTGGGCCACGTCCATGCGGCCCGTGCGGGCCAGGGCGACCACGGCGGCGAGGCGGTGGCGCACGGCGAGCAGGCCGGCGCCGCGCCCGGCGGCCATGCGGGCGGCGTCCATGAGCTGGCGCACGGCGTCCGGGCGCCGGTCCCGGGCGGCCAGGCGCCCGTTGAGGGCGAGGAGCTGCTCTTCGACGAGGGGGTGGGGCGCCCGGGCCAGGGCGCCGGCGACGATGCCCAGCAGCTGCATCAGGCGGCGCCGGGGCGCGCCCATCATGGGCAGGCGGTGGGCCTCGCGCAGGGCGTCCATGGGGCTGGGAATGCCCCGGAGGTTCGTGTTCCCGGAGGGGCCAGCGCCGCCAGGGGACGGGGGACGGGACTCAGGCATCGACCGCTCCGGCCATGGTCTCGAAGGACCACTCGCGCAGGGCGAGCAGGGTCTCCCGGGCGACCCGCAGCTCGGCGAGGATGCCCTCGGCCTCGCCCGGTCGGACCGTGCTGCGGCGGCGGCCCCCGAGACGCTCGAGGCGGCGGCCGGCCCGGAGCACGGCGCGGGCGAGCTGGAGCAGGGCCGGATCCGCCTGCTGGAGCACCCCGCGGACCGGCGCCCCCGGGCGCACCCGCCAGACCGCCAGGGCCGCGGCGGCCAGCTCGACATGGGCGCGGCCGATGGCGTTCATCAGGTAGCGGGCGGCGTGGACCCCGGGCTGGAGCACCGCCTTGTCGACCGGCGGATCGGGGTCGAGGCCGGGACGGGCGCCCGTGGCGAAGAAGGCCAGGGCCGCGTCGAGCTCGGTCAGGGCCGGGTCGCTCTCGACCTCGGGGGCGGCGGCATCGAGGTCGATGCCCGGCACCTCGGGCACATAGGGCTGGGGCACCACCAGCGACAGCGCCCGGCCCCCGAGGCGTCCGGGCTCGGGCAGGTGGGCGGCGTCCGGGTCCTTCTCGGCCGGCGCGCCGACCAGGGCGTCGAGCACCTCGGGCGCCCGCAGCCGGCCCTGCTGGGCCATCGGGCGGGCCGTGGCCACCGCCTCGGGCCAGACCTCGAAGGCCAGGGCCAGGTCGACCGCCCGGTCGGTGCGCTCGCCGCCGCCCTCGAGGGCCTCCGCACAGACCGCGAGGTTGGCCAGCCGCGCCACCCCGCCGGCATAGCCCCCGACCGGTGGGGCCAGGGCCGCGGTCGCCCGGGCGAGGGTGCGGGCGAGGCTGCGGGCCCGGGGCGACTCGGCGGCGTCGGCGAGGAAGCGGCCGATCTCGGAGGGGCGCCCGATCGGATCGCCGGGCCCCTCGTCGTCGATGAGATCCTCGGGGTGGAGCGCGCGCCGCCCCAGCCGCACCGGGTCTTCGAGGGCCGGCTCGACCGCGAGGTAGCAGGCATCGCCCAGCCGCTCGGCCCCGAAGCGGGCGGGGGTGGGGCCCAGGCGGTCTTCGACCGGGGCGAGGTCTTCGGGCTGGAGGGCCTCTTCGGGGCGCTCCTCGAAGGGGTCGTCGCTGGGGCTGGGCAGGATGCGCCGGGGCGAGGGCGGCAGCCGGCCGGTGCGGGTGGGGCCGTCGTCGTCCTCGTCGTCGTCGTCGCCGCCGAAGAGCCGGCCCACGTCCCAGGGGTCGCCGTTGTCGCCGCTGCCGTCGGCCGCCCCGCCGCCGCCGCCCCCGCCGTAGCTGGGGGCGTCGAGCTCGTGGCCGCCGTCCAGCTCGGACTCCTCGCCCAGCTCCTCGGCCAGCCCCACGTCGACCTCGAGCTCCTCGTCCTGCTCCTGGTCCATGGCGTCGAAGGCCGTCTCGTCCATGCGGGGCGTCAGCATGGAGGCGAGGGCGGCGTTGCCGAGCTGGCCCGCCACCCGGGCGGCCTGCTCCGTGCTGAGGTCCTGGCCCTCTTCGAGCTGTTCGAGGACCTGCTGGTCGCGCTCGTTGCCGTCCTGCTCAGGGCCGGTGGCGTTCTTGTTGAGCCGCCGCTGTTCGTAGCCGCTGGCCATCGTGCCGCCTCGTCTCGCGGGGTCCCGGTCCCGCGCAGCATACACCCTGGGGTCGGGGCGGGCCGCAGGGGCGCCGGGCCGGGGACGGGGCGGGCCGCGGGGGTGTTGGGCGGTCTCTGGTGGTAGGCTCAGCCCTCACGGGCGTGTCGACGGGCTGCGCGGGGGCCTCCCTGTCGCAGACGATGCCCTCCACCACGGCATCCTCGTCGGGTCGTCGCGATCGTGGACGCGCGCGGACCCGCCCCCGCAACCCCGAAGGAACGGCACCGCATGGACACCATCGCTGGGATGCGCACCACCGGGCGCCAGCTCCGGGGACCGGCCTCGGATCTGATCGAGCTCGAAGGCAGCAACGGGCTGCGCCACACGGCCGTGTCCTTCCACCCCCAGTACCGCGGCCACAACGGCATCAACGACGCCCTCGCCGTGGTCTCCGGCTTCCTCGAGACGCCCCTGGTGACCGGGCTGATGGAGCTGGTCGCCCAGGATCGCGAGCACGGCGCCTTCGTCTACCCCACGGGCCACGTCTGGTCCGTGGCCGAGGTCATCCGGCTCATCGCCGACAACGGCCAGACGGCGGGCATCCGCGCCGGCCTCGAGCTGATGTACGGCTGTGCCCAGGTGCTCCAGGACGCCGCCGAGGCGGGCGAGCGCGAGGGGGTCTACTCCCACGGCGGCCTGACCCCCTGGCGCGTGATGCTGCGCCGGGACGGGCAGGTCATGCTGATCGGCTACGCCCTCCCCCAGGTCGAGATCCTCCAGTTCCGCGAAGACCCGGGCGCGATTCCCCGGGAAGACAGCTTCCGCTACTGCCCGCCGGAGCGCATGCGCGCCGAGCCCGAAGACCTCTCCAGCGATCTCTTCGGGCTGTCGCTCATCGCCTTCGAGCTCATCACGGGCAAGCCCGTCTACGACGGCCTGGTCAACGACATCCGCCAGCAGGCCGCACGGGGCGAGGGCTCGCGCCGGCTCTTCCGCTTCCGCGACCAGCTGCCCGACGAGGTCGGCCGGCTGCTGAGCCGGGCCATGAAGCCCGAGGCCCGCGACCGCTTCACCTCCGGCGACGAGTTCCTCGACGAGATCGCCCGCACGCTGCACGCCCCGGTGGTCACGGGGCCCTCGCTGATGGAGCTGATGGAGCGGGTGAGCAGCATGGTGCCGCGCACGGGCTCGATGCCCGAAGAGACGGGCACGATGGTCGGCACCCGGGACCAGTTCCGGGCCATGCTGGAGGAGGACGACGAGCCCCTGGACGCCGGGCCGGCCCGGAGCCGCTTCTCGCCGGCCGAGCGCGCGGGCAGCGCCCCCCGGAGCGCCCCCGCCGAGCGCGCCGCCCCGGCCGCGCGCACCGCCCCCGCCGAGCGCGGCCCCCGCGCCGCCCCCGCCAGCCGCGCCGCCCCGGTCGAGGCCCCCCGCTCCGCCCCGGCCCCCCTCCCCGATCCGGCCGCCGCCGCCGAGGCCCTGGCCGGGCTGCGCCAGTCCGGGGTGCGGCGCGCGCCCCGCCGCCGCCCGGCCGCCGCCCCGGCACCCGAGGCCCTGCCGACACCGGCCCCCCTCGCGGCCCCGGCCCCCATGGCCCCGGCCGCCGGCGGCCGCGTTGCCGCCGCGAGCCCCCGCCGCAGCCCCCGCCGCGCTCCCCGCTCGGCCACGGCCGAGGCCCTCCCGGGCGCCACCCCCGCCGGCGGCGGCCCCGCGCCCACCCCGCCCAAGCCCGGCCAGATCACCCCCGACATGCTCCAGTCCATGTCGCGACCGGCCCGCCGGCCCGCCCGCCGCCGCGGCGAGGCCCCCGCCCCGGCGCCGGGCGAGTCCCTGAGCGCCTCGGGCTCGACCTCGACCAATGACCTGCTGGCGCGCATCCGGGCCTCGGCCTCGATCCCCCGCAAGCCCCGGCGCACGGCGGGCGGCGACGCCCCGCCCTCGCCCGGCCGGCTCATCGACGAGATCCTGCGCAGCTCGGGCGGCGCCGGTCCCACCGCCGCCCCGCCGCGCCCGCCCCGGCCCCCGGCCGCCACCACCCCGCCCACGGGCCGCACGGCGCCCCCCCGCCGCGCCCGCCGCGACGCCCCCGAGCCCGCGCCGGCTCCGGCCGCCCCGGCCCCGGCCCCGGGCCCGGCCCCGGCCCCGCCCCCGGGTCCCCCCCCGGCCCCCGCCCCCGCGCCGCCGCCCGCGCCGCCCGCCCCCGCGCCAGCTCCGCCCCCGGCGCCCGCGCCTGCCCCGGCGCCGGCCCCCCCCCCCGCGCCGGCCCCCGCCCCCCCACCGGCCCCGGGCCCCGCGCCCCCCCCGGGCCCCCCCCCC
>CAXQUZ010000383.1:0-6630 GCA_964226865.1 Myxococcota bacterium
TGTCGTCGCAGTCGGTGCTCAGGATGGCGTAGCCCGAGGGCACCGAGCAGCTCGTCGTCGTCGAGGCCGCCGTGCCGTAGCCGTCCCCGTCGGCGTCCAGGTAGTAGGTGGCCGAGGTCGAGGCGTCGACCGAGGGATCCGCGGCATCGAGCAGCCCGTCACAGTCGTTGTCGATGCCGTCGCAGACCTCGAGGCCCGCCGGGCTGACCGTGACGTCGCTGTCGTCGCAGTCGGTGTTGTCGGTCGAGGCCTCCGCCGGCAGGGCGCAGGCCATCACCGTCGTGGACGGGTCGCCGTAGCCGTCGCCGTCGAGGTCGACGTAGAAGGCCGTGCCCGTGCTGGTGTCGACCGAGCTGTCGTCGTCGTCGACGGCACCGTCGCAGTCGTTGTCGTCGCCGTCGCAGACCTCGGTGGCCCCGGGGTGGGTCGTGGCCGCGCTGTCGTCGCAGTCGGTGAAGTCGGTGGTGTAGCCCGAGCGCACGTCGCAGGCGGCCAGGGTCACCGAGAGGTTGCCGTAGCCGTCACCGTCCCGGTCGGCGTAGAAGGTCGAGAAGGTGGCGCTGTCGACGGAGGGGTCAGCATCATCCAAGAGGCCGTCGCAGTCGTCATCTTGGCCATTGCAGACCTCGGCCCCGTCGGGGTTGATGGCCCCGTCGCTGTCGTCGCAGTCCTGGAAGTCGGCGGTGTAGCCCGAGGGGGCCCGGCAGGCGCCGGTGGTGTTGTCGGGGTCGCCGTAGCCGTCGCCGTCGAGGTCGGCGTAGAAGGTGTAGTGGGAGGCGGGATCCACGTCGTCGTCGGCGTCGTCGGTGGCGCCATCGCAGTCGTCGTCGATGCCGTTGCAGCGCTCGGTGGCCCCGGGGTGGACGCCGCGGTCGGTGTCGTCGCAGTCGACGTCGGCCGTGTAGCCGTCCCCGTCCGCGTCCACCTCGCCGCCGTCCGTGCCGTCCGTGCCGTCCGTGCCGTCCGTGCCGTCCGTGCCGTCCGTGCCGTCCGTGCCGTCCGTGCCGTCGGTCCCGTCCGTGCCGTCCGTCCCGTCCGTGCCGTCCGTCCCGTCCGCGCCGTCCGCGCCGTCCGTGCCGTCCGTGCCGTCCGTGCCGTCCGTGCCGTCGCCGCCGCCCGTGTCGACGCCGGTCGTGCCGTCGCCGCCACTGGCCGAGCCCGTGAGGATGTCGTCCTTGTCTCCGCAGGCCGTGAGCAGGACGAGCAGGGCAAGGGTGGAGATGGGGCGGAACATGGCGTCTCCCGGCGACAGCGCGGCGCCAGTGTACTGCGTCGCGCGCGCAGGCGGGGGCCCGAGAGCAGGCTATGCCCCGCACACCGGGAGGAGCCATGCGCAGCCGCCACGTCGACCGCTTCCAGTCCGCCACCACGCCCACCGACTATGACGAGATCGTGCAGGACGAGCGCAGTCTCATGCGCCGGGGCTACGCGGCCTGCCTGCGGGCGGTCGCCGAGGACCTGGGCCGCGCGGCCGCCGCCCTGCCCGCGGAGGCCGACCGGCGGGTGGTCGACCTGGGCACGGGCACGGGCAACCTGGCGGCGCTGCTGCCCGCCGAGCTGCCCCTCAGCCTGGTGGACGTGTCGCCCGAGATGCTCGCCGTGGCGGGCCAGAAGCTCGCCCTGCGCCGCCCCCTGCTCGTCGAGGCCGACCTGCTGGCCTGGACCACCGAGGGCACGGCCCCGCTCGGCTCGGTCGGCGCCACCTTCGCCCTGCACCACCTCGAAGCTGACGAGAAGCTTGCACTGCTCGACGCCCTCGTGCGGCGCATGGGGCCGGGGGCCCGCCTCTGCATCGGCGACCTCGGCTTCCAGGACGCCGCCGACCGGGCGGCCTTCCTCGCGCAAGACCCGGTCCCCCCCGAGGTCGCCGAGGCCGTGGACGCGGGCTTCTTCTGGGACTGGTCGGTGGCCGAGCGCCACCTGCGCCAGGCCGGCTGGCGGGTCCGGCGCCGGGCCCACGGGCCCCTCATCGGCAGCCTCGTGGCCCAGGCCCCCGCAGCGGACTGAGGCCGGCCGCCGGGGGCACCGCGCGCGCGCTCAGTCGAGGTAGCCCATGGCGCGCAGCATCTCGGCCTCGTCCTCGCTGAGGCCCGCGTCGGCCCGGGGGGCATCCTTGGCGGGCGCGGCGGGCGCTCCCGTGGCCACCCCGCTGCCGAGGCGGTCGAGGTCGTGGCCCCGCTTCTTGAGCTTCTTGCGCTCGGGCTTGGGAATGCCCGCCTTGAGGGTCTCGAGCAGCAGGTCGACCGGGGCCTCGGCCGGCGGGTCGTCGACCAGGTTCACGAGCTCTTCAGGGTCGGCGGCGAGGTCGTAGAGCTCCCAGATGCCGCCCCCCGACCGGGGGGTCAGGTGGAGCTTCCACCGGCCGTGGCGCACGCCACGCACCTTGCCCAGCACCCCCCGCAGGTAGCGCCGGTCGTTGGCCTTGAAGAAGACCTGGTCGGACTCGAGGAAGGCCGGCGGGGCCCCCTCCGCCTGGAGCTGGTCGAGGGTGCGGCCGTCGAGGCCGTCGAGGGGCGGCGCGCCCGTCCACTGGAGCAGCGTGGGCAGCAGGTCGATGGAGCGGAACTGCTCGTCGTGCACCGTGCCCGGCGCGACCTCGCCCGGCGCCCGCACCAGCATCGGGATGCGCACCCCCGGCTCGTAGAGGAAGGCGCCGTGGTGGTACCAGTAGTTGTGGTCGCCGAGGTGGTGGCCGTGGTCGGCCGTGAAGACGACGATGGTGTCGTCGGCCCGGCCCGTGTCGTCGAGCCACTGGAGCAGCCGGCCGATCTGGTCGTCGCTGTGGTCGACCTCGCGACCATAGAGCCGCACGGCCTCTTCGTTCTCGTCGTCCCGCAGGGGGTTCTGGAACACGAGGTCGCCCTTGGTCCACCGGGTGTGGTGGATGTTGTTCACCCGGTTCTCGGCGTCTTCGCCCGGCGGCCGGTAGGGCCAGTGGGGGTCGAAGTAGTGGAGGTAGAGGTAGAAGGGCTGGTCGTCGGGGGTCTCGTCGAGCCAGGCGAGGGCGCGGTCGGTCGTGACCCGGGCGTCCGTGTTGGGATCGAAGGTGCGGATCTCGCCGAAGACCGCCGTGTCGAGGGCCGTGACGAAGCCGGTGTAGCGGAACAGGCCCCAGGCGCGCTCGAGCTCGTAGAAGCTCCAGAACTGGCCGAAGCCCTGCTCGAAGCCCCGGCCGCGCCGCACCCAGGGGTTGTGGACCACCGCGCCCGTGCGCCAGCCGTTCGCGCCGAGGTGCTCGGCGAGGGTGGTCTGGCGGGCGGGCAGGGCGTCGCTCAGGGCGCGCACGCCGTTGCGGGTCGGGTAGCGGCCGGTCTGGAAGGCGGCGACGGACTGGGTGGTCTTCGGCACGACGGTGATGGCCGCGTCGAAGCGCATGCCCTCGTCGGCGAGGCGCCGGGTGGAGGGGGTGGCCCGGGAGCCGTAGGGGCCCACATGGTCGACGCGCAGGGTGTCGACGAGCACGAAGAGCACGCTCTTGGGACGGCTCGGGGCCGCCCGGCTCTCGGGGGCCCGCAGCAGCAGGGGGGCGAGCAGCACGGCGGCCGCTCCGCCGAGACGCAGGGCCGTGCGCCCGGGCAGGGCCAGCAGCGAGAGCAGCACGGCGCCGGGCACGAGGGCCAGGGCCCGCCCCGAGAGGTCGACCGCGCTCGAGGGCACCCGCCCCCAGAGCACGAAGATGCCGAGCATGGCCGCGATGGGGGCCGCGAGGCGGTGGGCCTTGGCCACCGCGAAGGACAGGGCGAGGGCCAGGGCCGGGAACACGAGGGTCCACTCGTCGTAGCGGTCGTTCTGGACCATGCGGCCGAAGATGTGGACGGCGGCGCCCAGGGCCACGGCCACAGGGGCCCGCCGCAGGGAGACAAAGCCGAGAACGGTCCACACCACGGCATTCATGGCGACGATGCCGAGGCCGTGGCCGAGCCCCTGGACCACCCGGGCGGGGGACCAGTCGGCCATCAGCCAGTCGTAGGGCACGATGGCCGCGGCCTCGAAGAGACCGGCCATCAGACCGAGGAGCAGGAACCAGTGCCAGGCGAGGGGAGTGCGCATGGCCGCCCGCCTATCCCGTGCCGGCGCGGCCGGGGGGCCCGAGACGCGTGTCGGCCGCCGCGAGGCTGGGCCCACAGTGGGCCTGTCGGAAGAGATCGAATAGGCGGGCAGGCTTCCGGAGTCGCCCGTGCCTTCTCTGCGCTCACGCTCCGCCTTCCTGGCGGTGGTCCTCGCCTTGGTCGCCGCCCTGAGCTGGGGCCTCGAAGAGTACCTCTCCGACCCGCTCCACCGAGAGGACCCGGCCGCCGTGGCGCCAGATCCCGCCGGGCGCCGCCTCTACATCCTGCTGGTCGACTCCCTGGCCCCCAAGGACGTCGAGACCATGCCCGAGGTGGCCGCCCTCCGCACGGGGGCCTTCTCGACCGTCGTCGAGCCCTGCGCCGACAACTACACCTACCCGTGCACCTACGAGGCCCTCACCGGCCGCACCACCTTCTCGCTCTTCTCCTTCCTCGACAACATGGGGGTGCTCGAGCGCGACAAGGGGGCGAACCTCATCCGGGACGCCAAGGGCGCCGGCCGGCGGGTGGCGGTCATCTCGCGCGGCGACATGGACGCCTGGGGCGCCCAGGCCGACACCAACCTCCACTACACCATCAAGCAGCGCCAGGCCGAGCTGGCCGGCGCCATCGAGGCCGCCGCGGGCCACGACCTCGTGTTCCACCACTACGTCTGGCACGACGTCATCTCCCACCGCAACCCGCGCAAGACCAAGGCCTACCAGCGCAGCCTGCGCACCCTCGAGGGCTTCATCGTCAACCTGGCGGCGGGCCTGCCCGACGACATGGACCTGCTCATCACAGGCGACCACGGCCACCTCGACGACGGCCGCCACCTCCAGGGCCTCGACACCCCCACCGAGCTCATCCTGCGCAGCCCGAACGTCGTGCCCCAGCGCCTCGAGGGCCGCATGCCCATCTCGGCGGTGCGCTGGCTGTCGGGCGCGGTCATGGGGCTGGGCTCGGACGCCGCCCGGGTCGCCCCCGAGTGGCGGGCCTGGGCCGCCCCGACCCTCGGCGCGACCCTGCGCGAGAGCGGCGCCCCCCTCGAGCGGGACCGCCCCGAGGACGAGCGCCCGGTGGCCGCCATCGTCGCCGCCGCGCTGCTGGGCCTCGCCGGCTTCTTCGCCCTGGGCTGGGGCCCCGGCCTGGCCGTGGCGGTCTGGGGCATGGTGCTCGGCCTCGCCTACCCCTCGCTCCACGAGGCCAACCTCGAGGGCGGCGGCATCCGCGCCTGGATCGACCACACGATCTACCTGCCCGTGGTGGGCGGGCTGCTGGGGCTCGCCCGGCGGCGCGACCTCGGCGCGGGCTGGCTGGCGGCCGTGCTCACGGGGCTCGGCTTCGGGCTGGCCCTGCTGCCGGTCAAGGGGCCCGAGGGCATCCTCCGCAACGCCGAGACCATCCTCATTCCCGGCATGATCTGCGGGGCCATGGCCGCGGCCGCCTTCACCTGGCAGGACCGGGCGGCGCGCCCTCGGCGCATGGCGGCCCTCGCGGTGGTGCTGGGCCTCGTGGCCTGGGCCAGCATGTGGACGCTGTCGTTCAAGTCGAACGACGTGCGGCTCATCGGGGTGCCCTTCGACAAGATCCGCCGCATGTACTTCCCGCTGGTCATCGCAGGGGCGGCGGCGGCGGCGGGCGGCCTCCAGGCCCTCGTGCGCCCCCGGCCCCTGGCCATCGCCGCGGCCGCCGGCGCCGTGGTCCTCGGCACCCTGCTGCCCACCACCCTCCAGCTCGTGGCCTTCCTGCTGACCCTCGGCGGCCTCGTGCTGCTCCGCGGCGAGCGACGGTGGCTGGCCATGGTGCCGCTGCTCGGCATGACCAGCGGCTTCATGTTCAAGCCTCGGCTGTTGATGGGCATCCTCGTCAGCGTCTTCCTCTCGGCCCTCGCGCTGCGGGCGGCCAGCTGGGTGGCCGCACGGGGCAACGCCCGCGCCCGAGAGGCCGTCGACTGGATGGGCGCGCTGGCCCTCTCCTTCGGCAGCTACGTCGGCCTCGCCTGGACCCTCGAGCTCTCGGTGGCCGGCATCGACTTCGGCTTCATCCTCCAGTGGCTGCCCGAGGGCTGGCACGAGACGCTGTGGTGGCTCATCACGGCGGCGGTCTTCGTGAAGACCTTCCTGCCGCTGTTCCTGCTCTACACCGTGCTCGAGCGGGCCCTCGCGCCGACGCTGGGCACCATGCTGCAGCGGGCCCTGGGCATCTCGGCCCTGCGCGCCATCCTCACGGGCCTCTTCTCGGTCGGCTGGGTCGCGAGCCAGGGCCCGAGCGCGGCCACCCGCCGGCTCATCCGGGTGCTCCAGGAGAGCTACGGCTGGCTCTTCATCGCGCTGGCCCTGCTGCTGCTGCTGGCCCACGACTGGTGGAGCCGCCGGCGGGTGGCGGCCCCGCCCGCTGTCAGCCCCGCGCCGGCCCAGCCTTGAGCTGAAGAGCGGGCGGCGGGGCGAGGGGCCCGCCCCGATCCACGGGAAGGGACCACCGGTCGGGTCGACGCCGATCCCGATCGCGACGAGCGTCGCGGTGGCGAGCTCCACGAGCATGACCGGCATGACGACGACGCCCGTCCGCGCGCGGTGAC
>CAXQUZ010000384.1:0-4172 GCA_964226865.1 Myxococcota bacterium
AGGTCGGCCTCGAGCTCGTAGGTGGGGTCGAGCTCGTCGGGGCCGTAGCCGGTCTTCTCGGCCAGCACACCGATCACACCGCGTCCCACGTCGTCCCGCACGGCGGCCAGGGCCGGGCTCTCGGGCGCGGGAGCGGGAGCGGGCGCAGCCTCCGCCGCGGGCGCGGGCGCCGGCGCGGGCACCGGAGCCGGCGCGGCCACGGCCTCGCCCTCGATGACCCGCAGGGTGCGGTGCACGACCTCCAGCGCGGGGTTCTGGTAGCCGGTCATCGCGGCGAGCCAGGTCTGGTGGGCCCCGGCGTCGACCACCCGGGCCTCGCCGCTGGCCACCTTCTCCCAGGCCGCCAGGGCCACCTGCGAGCCAAAGCCGGCCGCGAGGCGCAGGGCAAAGCGCCGGTCGTGGGCGCCGCCCGTCGACAGGGTCAGGGTGCCCAGGTCCGGGTCGCGCTCGCGCAGGTTCGGGATGGGCGGCACCTGGCCGTACTGCAGGGCCTTGAGCACGATGGCATCCTCGATGCCCGCGCCCATGGGGTGGCCCGTGAAGCCCTTGGTGTTGGTCACGATGACCCCGCTCGCGGCGTCCCCGAAGGCCGTCCGCAGGGCGTTGATCTCGGCCGCTGCCGAGCCGCCCCGGGCCGGGGTGTGGGTCTCGTGCGACATGAACAGGGCGCCCCGGGCGAAGGCGCTGCGGTCGACCCCGGCGCGGGCCGTGGCCTCGGCGACGAGCTGGTCCATCTCGGCGGCGATGTGGTCGGCGTCGAGGCGCGAGCCGTGGAAGGCGCTGTTGGCGAGGCGCGTGGCAAGCAGCCGCGCAATGGGGGCCATGCCGCGCTGGGCGACGGCCTCCTCCTTCTCGATGACGAGGCCCACGGCCCCCATGCCGAGCAGCATGCCGTGGCGGCGGCGATCGAAGGGCAGGGCCGCGTTCTCGACCTTGTCTTCGGTCGTGGCCGCGCCCGCCGCGAGGAAGCCCGCACCGAACCAGCTGAGCATCTGCTCGTTGGTCACGTCGTCGACGCCGAGCACCACCACCCGCTCTGCCCGGCCGAGGCGCAGCCAGTCGGCGGCGAGGGCCACGGCCTGGGTGGTCGAGGCACAGGCGGCGTTGACCTGGGTGTTGGGGCCCCGGGCGCCGATGAGCTGGGCGAACTGGGAGTGGCCCATCGACAGCACCTGGAAGAGGAAGCGCCGGTCGAAGCGCCCCTCGCCGTCGTCGCCGTTGCTGGCGATGTGCTTGAGCAGGTTGGTGTAGCCGGGGAAAGCGCTGGCGAAGATGACGCCCGTGCCGTCCTGCAGGGCCGCCGGCAGCTTCCAGCCGGCGCTCACCGTGCGGCCACCGCGCAGCTCGCGGCGCTCCTCGACCAGGGGCACCCCGGCGTCGCGCAGCGCCTCGATGCCCGCCGCAAAGGCGAGCTCGGTCGTGATGTCGAGGGCCCGGCGCAGGCCCTTGTCGATGCCGTAGTCGTCGAGGTCGAAGTGGGCCTTGACGCCGGCGAGGCGGATGACCTGGTCGCGGCGCTCGACGGGCTCGAAGGTGCCCTGGCCGGTGACCGGATCCTTGCGCAGGCGCACGATGGTGCGGGCCAGGAAGGCGTCCTGCTGGTCTTCGTCGAGGGCCGAGATGCGGTTCTCGCCCGCGAGGATGGACGGGATGTTCTCGGGGTCGAAGACCTCGCGGCCGCCGGGCAGGCCGACGGTGGCGCCGCTGGCGACCACCGAGACGGGGGCCGGGGCCACGACCCGCTCGACCACCCGCTCGACCACCCGCTCGACGGGAGCCGGGGCCGGGGCCGGGGCACGACGGGCCTCGATGGCCTGGACGAGGGTGGACACGAGGCCCTGGACAGCCGGCAGCACCGCCCGCGACACGGCCTCGGCGTCACCGGAGGCGAGGCCGGCCCGGAGGGCGCCCTCCATGAGGGCCGAGAGGGTGTCACCGGCCACGACCGGACCGGCCGGAGCGGGCACCGCCGGGGCCGCCACGGGGGCGGGAGCCGGGGCCGCCGCGACCGGGCGCGGCGCGGGCAGGGCCGGCAGGGGCTGGAGCTGGGCCGAGCCGAGGCGCTGGGTCGCGTAGCGGGCGAGGTCCCGGATCGTCCGCATCTGGGCGAGGCGGAACTGGGGATCGTGCTCGAGCTGGAAGTGGTCGCGCATGCGGGCCACGAGCTCGGCCTGCTTCACCGTGTCGATGCCGAGATCGGCCTCGAGCTCGTCGTCCAGCGACAGCTCGCTCGCGGCGTAGCCCGAGATGCCGGCCACGAGGTGGCGCACCTGGTTGGCGACCTCCTTGGTGGCGGCCGTCGGGGCCTCGGTGGCGACCGGCGCGGCACCGGTGCGGGCGGCCCGGGCGGCGAGGGCGGCCGAGGAGGCCAGCCGGGGGGCCGGGGTGCCGAAGATGTCGTCGCTGCCGGGCTCGGCGCGCACGGGCAGCCCGAGGGCGACGAGGCCCGCGAGGGCGTCCCGGAAGCTGGCCAGCCCGCCCCGCTTGGGGTGGTTGGTGTAGAGGGCCCGGTGGGGGCGGCGCTTGAAGGTCGTGGCCACGAAGCCCGACAGCGCGCGCTTGGGCCCGCACTCCACAAAGACGCGGGCGCCCTCGGCATACATGCGCTCGAGCTGGGCGATCCACTCGACGGGGGCGGCCACCTGGCGGGCCAGGATGTCGAGGGCCGTCTCCCGGGCGCCGGGGCCGGTCGGGTACCAGCCGCTGGTCACATTGGTCGTGATGGGACGGAGGGGGGCCTGGAGGTCGAGGCGCTCGAGCACCTTCTTCAGCGGCGCGCTGGCCGGCGCGACGATGCGGCTGTGGAAGGCGTGGCTGACGGGCAGCGGGTAGACCGTGATGCCCCGCGACTTGAAGGCCTCCATGGCCGCCTCGACGGCGTGGGTCTCGCCGGCGATGACGGTCTGGGTGGTGCAGTTCTTGTTGGCTGCGACGACGTAGCCCTCGATCTCGGCGAGCACCTCGGCCACCCGCTCCTCAGAGGTCGCGATGCCGGCCATCAGGCCCGTGTCGTCGATCTGGACGGCGGCCATCTCGCGCCCGCGGGCGCTGACGGCGACGAGCGCGTCCTCGAAGCTCAGCATGCCGGCCGCGACGGCGGCGGCGTACTCGCCGAGGCTGTGGCCGGCGACCATGTCGGGGTAGACGCCGTAGCTGGCCAGCAGCCGCAGGATGGCCACGTCGACCGTGAGCGTCGCGGGCTGGGAGATGGCCGTGTCTTGGAGGGCCTTGAACTGCTCCTCCTCGGAGAGGGCCTCGTCCCGCCGGATGTAGGCGGTCAGGGGCCGGCCCAGCTCGGGCAGCATGACCCGGTCGGCCTCGGCGAAGGTGCGCGCCACCACGTCGAACTCGTCGGCGAGGTCGAGGCCCATGCCGAGGTACTGGCTGCCCTGGCCCGTGAACAGGAAGGCGATCTTGCCGTCGAAGGCCTCTTCTTCGAGGGCGATGCCCCGCGAGCGCAGCATGGCGCCGGCCCGGGGCTTCTGGATGACCCGCTCGATGCGCTGGAGCTGGTCGGCCCGCTCCTCGGGGGTCACGGCGGCGGCGACGAGGCGCACGGGGGCGTCGGGCTCGAAGGGCGCCGAGGCGGTGGCCATGCCGGCGGCGACGGCGTCCCGGTCTTCGCCGGAGACGGCCCAGAGGCCCTTGGGCAGGGGGAAGGCGGGCACGGCCGGGGCGGTCCCCGCGGCGGCGGCGGCCCCAGGGGCCTCCTCGAGCACCACGTGGAAGTTGGTGCCGCCGAAGCCGAAGGCGCTGACGCCCGCGCGCCGGGGCCCCATGGCGCTCCAGGGCTCGGGACGGGTCTGGACCTGGAGCGGCACGACGTCGAAGGGAACGTCGCTGCGGGCGGTCTCGAAGCCCGCGCTCGGCGGCAGCACGCCCTTGTGGATGGCGAGGCTGGCCTTGATCAGCGAGGCCGCGCCGGCGGCGCTCTTGAGGTGGCCGATGTTGGACTTGACCGAGCCGATGCGCACCGGGCCCCGCCCGTCGCGGCGGTTCGGCCCGATGACGGCCGCGAGGCTCTCCACCTCGACCTTGTCGCCCACCACCGTGCTGGTGCCGTGGGCCTCGACCAGGTCGACCGTGGCCGGATCGAAGCCGGCCTGGGCGTAGGCCCGCTCGAGGGCGAGGCGCTGGCCGCGGGGGTTGGGGGCCGTGATGCCCTTGCCCCG
>CAXQUZ010000385.1:0-6496 GCA_964226865.1 Myxococcota bacterium
ATAATTGTGTTAGGGCCAATATGAACATTGTCACCCAGGGTAACATTACCCTCTGGACACGGTCGGTCGCCTCGGGTTCCCTGGACCTGGCTCTCGGCGTTCAGGCCTTCATCACCTCCGCCAGCACGCTTCCCATCGCGCTTCCCCATGCCTCAGCGTCATCGCGCCCAAGGTGCGCATCGCCGACAACCGAGGGCCAGCAACGGACCTCGCGCTGATCTCCCTTGTAGACCCGCGACCGGGGCTCCCACCCTCGCTCTTTCATCCGAGCGGCGAAGGCCGCCGCGCGGGACGACTTGCTGAACCAGACCCACGCCCTGGCCGCCCGCTTCTTGTGCAGGCGCATGTTCACGCCCAACTGCGCCACCAGCGACCCGCGCTCGTTCTCGACGTAGAAGAATGAGCCGGGCCGATACACAGCCCGCACGGGGACCTCCCCCTCCTTGACCGCTCGATGGGCTGCATCGAGCCAAGCGCTCTTCATCAGCTCCGCTGTCCGCTGGCTCGGTCGGAAGCGAGTCAGCGCGGCCACGGCCTGGGACACCGACACGGCACCCGCCATCCCGGTCCTGGACGGCCGCCTGACCTTCTTCCAGAGCCCGGGCTCCTCTGGCATGGAGCCGACCGCGCGCAACAGCCCTCGCGCGCGGTGGAGCATTGACACGGTCGCATCCGCGACGCGAGCCTCCCCGCCCGCCACGACGCCGACCTGGGCCTCCAGCCAGTCCGACCGCGGCACCGCCATCCAGGGCACCTTGTCCGACTTGAGCCAGGCCTTCCTCGCCCGGGCCAATGGCAGCACCGAGACCACAACGACGAGATCGTCGCCCTCCACCTCGAACCGAACACCGAGCCCCCTGTACGGAGCGTCGAGCTCCTTCCGCTTCTTCTTGCTCCACTCAAACCACGCGCCCGCGGGGTCCTCGGCGTGCCACTTGTCGTCGTTCCCGACCCCGGGCACGGCCCTCCGAACTGCTCCCGACGGCACCATCCTGCGCACCCACCGGCGAGCGTCTCGGTTCAGATTGTCGATCAGCTCCCCGTCACCTCGCTGGGCGCGCAGCGCAGCCACCGACAGCGTCTCCTCCGTCGCCAAGGACAGCCGGTCCAGGTGAGCCCGGAGCTCCCGGGCGAGGACCCCGTCCAGCCCGGCGAGCGCGTCCGACCACGCCTGCCAGGATGCGTGAGGGGACCAGGTGGCCGCATCCGCCTTTGACGGCGTCAGCACCACGACCTCGGTCCCGTCGCCGAGCCCATCCGCGTACCGCTGCGGCTGCTCCTTGGTGAGCGCATCGTCCACCTTCGCCTCGACCACGACAGCGCTGCGAGACTCCCCGTCGCGCCACGAGAGCACGAGGTCCGCGATCCCGACCGGTGCTCCGGTCTGAGAGTGGAAGACGGGAACCTGGCATTCGGACTTGACCGTCACTCCCTCGGGTACAGCCTTGTTGAAGAGTTCGAGGAAGGCCCGCGCCGCCCCTTGGTCCTCGAGCACGACGCCCGTGCAGGCCGTCAGGAAGTTCTCCACCTGCTCGTTCTTCGTGCCGCGCCGGGCCCGATACACCTCGTCCAGACTCGCCATAGCTCCACCTCCAGCCCCAGATCCTACCCGACCGGAGCCTCACCCAGCCTCTCCACCATCCCCTCACCGTACACGCGCCCTCACATTTTCTCGGATTTTCTTCTCCGCGACCGTTGACGGTCGCTGGAGTGGTGTGCATGTTGGCTCCGTCACTTCAAGGAGCCCCCTTGCCCACGTCCCGAGTCATCCCCCACCGCCACCCGTCGCTGCCCCAGAGGCTCGACCCGGCGGCCTTTGTCTACGAGCCCCCAGGCTCCGCGGACTGGGCTCTGCTCGTGCGTGGACCGGTGCGGCTGCGGGACGGGCTCCGCGTGCCGGGGGCCGAGGCAGAAGCGCTCGGACTCGTGCGGCCGAGCAACATCCGCGACCAGCGGCTTCAAGACGATGATCTCGCACCTCCATCCGCGGAGGTGCCGGCGCGGGACCAGATCGCCCCCTACGAGGTCGTGCTGACCAAGCTGGGCGTGCCGAGGGCCGCAGTGGTCCTGCCCTCCACGCGGCGACGCGGGGTCGACGCCAACTGCTTTCGTCTCGCCGGCATCACCGCCCACCCTGCGGTCTTCACCGCCCACCTCTTCGAGACCCAACCCGTCCGTGACCACCTCGCGCACCGCAGCCACAGCGCTGTGATCCAGCGGGTCGGCCTCCGTGACCTTCGAGAGCTGCGTCTCCCCGACCCACCCGCCGAGGCCGGGCCCGTTGCAGACGCATGGCTGAAGGCCGCGGGCGAGCTCGACCGGGCGAACGTCGCCTTCGACCGCCATGCCGGCCGTGTACTCGAGTCCGTCGTGTCCAGCGGCCTGCCCGAGGTCGCTCCCCCACGGGCAGCGTTCTACGACCCGGACGACCTCGCCGAGGTCTGGACCCCGGATGCGCAGGCCCTCCGCCGTTTCCAGCAGCGCGCCCTCGCCGTCGGATGGCAGCCCCTGTCCCGCTGGATGCCGGCCGCCGAGACCCGGTTGCGCACGGAGCCGGAAGGCCCCAGCCGCTTCCTTCGCCTGCGCTCGGCCACCTCACGACTCCGCTTTGATCTGCCCGCTCCCGAAGCGCTCATCGGGCCCGCCTTCCGCGTGCTCGCTCGACCGCTCGCCCAGGGCGACGTGCTGCTCTCTCTGCTGGGCTCTCAGCCCAAGGTCGTCGTGGCCCCTCCGGTCCGACAGGCCCCAGAGGTCTGGCTGACCGACCACTGGGCGCGCCTCGCGCAAGCCCGGTGGCCGCACGTTCTCGGCATTCTCCTCGGCAGCGCACCCGTCGCCGCTCAGCTCGTCGCCTCTGCCGGCGGGCTCATCCAGCAGTACGTCACCCGCTCGGATCTCGAGCGAGTGGTCGTGCCGCCGTTCCCCGAGGACGTCGCGCTGCTCGAAGACCGGCTGGTCGAAGTCCAGCGTGCCCACCACACGGCGCTCGTCGACCTGCACAAGGCCTCGGCCGCCATACTCCGTCTCGCGAACCAGGCCCTTGGAGTGACGCCATGACCCCCGACATCGTCTCCCAGCTCATGGACCGGATGAAGGCCCAGCCCCGCACGCGCTCAGAGCTGCACCGTGCCGCAGCGGCTTCCGGGAGTGGCTGGTCCGAGGACCAGGTCGGGCTGCTGCTGGACGTCCTGCCGGGCGTCGAGCGAGAAGGCGAGTCTTTCGCCGTCTCAGATTCAAATTCAACCGATCCGGTAATTTTCGCGTTGAAGGACCTCGTGGGTCCTCGACCCATTCCTGCCACGGTGCTGGTGCGCCGGCTGCCCCGTGGCCTCGTTGTTTCTCCGGCGCAGCTCTGCGAGCTTGCTCGCACTCACAGCGACTTCGAGCTCGTGGGCTCGAATCGCATCAAAACCAAGTAATACCCGGCGGTATTGCCGGGAAAGGTAATCAACAATGTCAGTCACTCTGACCATTCATCTCCTGCGGGAGGGCACTGCCCTACCCGATGCCATCGACCCCAACGAAGTGGGCGATGGCCAGTATGTTCTTGTCCCCTCCAACGAAGAGGAGGGACTTCGGGTTCCGCATACCTGCTACCGCAAGCAGCCTGAGCCGAAGCCTGCCTTGTGGACGCCCTTCCTGACCTCCGCGTTCGACTTCGGAGACGACGTCCCGAAGAACATGAACAGCGGCTGCATCGTGTTTCTCGAAGTGAAGGAGCGCATCTTCGGAGTCGCCTTCGGCACCGGGCGTCACAGCATCGCCGAGGGCCGGAAGGTCTACGACTTCGGCAAGCGAGCGGCGCCAAACCTGATGGACCCGGACCGCATTCGCGAGCTGCAGACCGACACCCTCACGGTCCAGACTCGTGAACGCCAGACCAGCGTGCACGCCGGCGCCCGCCTGAGCGGTTTCGGCGCCGACAGCAACACCGAGATGCTTCGGTCGGTCGACGGCTTCGCGCTCGCAGGCCTCGACTTCTCGCAGGTCCGGGGCGGTGAAGCCCTCCAGGTCCGCGGCTACAGCCGAGACATCCTCAGCCTTCCCGACCTGTGCGAGCTGGTCTTGGCGGCCTACGAGCAGGAGCGCAGCGCGCTGTTCGATGCTCTCGAGGGCATGACGCCCGTGAAGGACAAGGCCCTCAAGGAGAAGCTCGACGAGCTCCTCGACGAGCTGGTGGACAACGACGAGCTCGACAACATGGAGTTCTTCCTGCCGGCCGAGGTGCGGCAGAAGACCCAGAAGGTCTGTCTCAGCTTTGGCCGGAAGTCTGAGACGGTCGACGCCCTGGTCATGGCCTCCGTTCGCCCCGCGCTGGCCTCGCTCACGGCAGGCGCCACCGACGACCGCTACCAGCCGCACAAGGTGAAGGTCACGCTGTTGGACGACAACGGCGACGACGTCGAGCGGCCCCGGCCGCTGGGACATCACCTCCACGCGGAAGTTGAGCACGATGGAAGCCGGTTCGTGCGAGTACGCCGCCAGTGGCACGAGGTCAGCGACGACCACATGGCCCGGATCAACCAGAGCATCGCCGAGCTGGACGACCTCAGCGACGAACTGGATCTGCCGGAGTGGGACCAGCAATCAGAAGCAGAGGAAAGCGACTTCAACCTGTTGGTGGCCATGAGCAAGAAGTGGCTGTTCCAGGACAAGAAGCTGGTCTATCTGGACGGCCAGGCCGGGGTTGAGCCCTGCGATCTCCTGACTCCTGGGCTGAGGTTCGTCCACGTCAAGGATGGACACAGCTCAGCGGCCCTCGACCACCTGTTCGGCCAGGTACGTGCGGCGGCCGATCTCCAGAAGAAGCATCTCGGCTTCTCTGCCACGATGAAGACCCGCTTCGAGACGGACCTCGATGAGTGCCAGTGGAAAGCCATCCCTTGGCCCAGCGAGACTCCCACCTTCGTCGCGGCCATCGGGCGCAAGGACCCCAAGAAGGCGCTCCTGGGGACCATGTTGGTGGCGAAGATCAACCTGCTGAGCTGCGCGAGCGACGTCCGTGCCCTGGGCTACGGATTCGCCCTCGCCGGCTTCAAGGTGATCCCCAAGCCCAAGGCCGACAAGAAGCCCGCGAAGGCTGCGGCCTGACCCCATCCTGCCGCCCGGGGCCCCACAGCCCCGGGCGGATCTGCCATCCTCCCTCCCCACCTTCCCTCCGAGGCTTCCCTCATGGCCGACGCCCCCACCCCCGCCGAAGAGCTCGCGACTCGGCTGCAGCAAGCCCGAGCCGCCGCAGCCAAGCTCGGCTTCCTCGACGTGCGCCCCTTCAAGACCGACCTCGACGACGGCGCCCTCACCGCCATCGCCCGAGGCGAGTCCGAAGGCGCCCCCACCGCTCCGCTGCTCCTCGCCGCCCTGCCCGACGGCACCCTCAAGGACACCGCGGCCGACGAGCTGTTGAACCTCGCCTGGCAGGACCCGGAGGAGAGCGAGCCCGTCGCGGCCATCGTTGTGGCGGATGGCGACCTCACTCGCTTCTTCGACCTCGACCCGATGTCCCCCCACGAGGTCGACAAGCTCCCCGATGCGGCGAACATCGCCCAGATCAAGCGACTGTCGCGCGAGCCCACCTTCGAGTGGTCGCTGCGGGTCTACGACCAGCTCCAGGGCGGCTTCGACCAGTTCCACGAGACGGTCTACAGCACCGTGCGCGACACCTTCGACGGCAAGAACGACATCATCGACGACGTGGCGAAGTTCATATTCCTCGAGCTGTTCCGCCTGCGGCACCCGCCGGCTGAGAAGGTCTTCACCCACAAGGGCCAGCAGTACACCCTCGACGAGGTCTTCCGGCCCGGCCGGTTCGACGAGAAGCAGACCAAGGCGGGCGGTCCGGCGGTCGAGCTCCTCAAGGCGGCCTTCGAAGCCTTCAAGGGCCACCCGTCGTACCGCATGCAGCTCGACGACGGCTCCACGGCGCCCATCTTCCCCGACGACGTCCACCTCAAGCTCTCGGTGCCGGCCAACTACCACACCCTCATCAAACTGCTGCAGGACCTCCCCCGGCTGACCAACAACCAGCGCCAGCCCATCTCGGGTGTGTTGGGGCCGAACCATGTCGGCAAGGGCTGCCTCGCGGACGTCGCCGGTGACGTGCTGGGGCGCGCCTTCGACGTGTTCCTCCGCCACAAGTTCGAGAAGGAGGGCATCGGCGTCTACCTGACGCCCGCTCCGGTCAAGCGGGCCATGGTGGAGATGGTGCTCCACGACATCGTGCAGCACGACGTCGCCCAGCTGATCGAGCTGGAAGCCGACGGCCGACCTGCCTTCTGCGCGGGCGACCCTTCGGGGGGCTCCAGCGGCTTCCTCGTGGCGCTCCTGCCCCACTTGAAGCGGGTCGTGGAGGGCCTCAACATCAGCGACGCGGAGAAGGAGCAGCTCTGGACCGGCATGCTGGAGCACAGCTTCGTCTCGGCCGACAGCTCGCCGCGCATGGTGCGCCTGTCGCGCATCAACCTCGCGCTCCAGGGGGCGCAGAAGGCGCGGGTGTTCA
>CAXQUZ010000386.1:0-7091 GCA_964226865.1 Myxococcota bacterium
ACTGGAGCGGCGAGAGCATCGAGCCGGAGGTGATGCCGGCCGACTCGTCGACCTTGGCGGCGAAGAAGTAGCTGCCGCTGTCGAGGTAGGTCTGGAGCAGGGGCTCGGTCTCGGCGGGCACGGCGTAGCCGTTGTCGTTGAGCCAGGTGTTGAGGGCCGCCGACTCGGTCGCCGAGAGGATGGCGATCTGGTACTCGCCGACGACGTACTCGGCTTCGACGTCGACGTCGGCGTCGGCATCGGCGTCGGCATCCGTGTCGGAGTCGGCGTCGCTGTCGGCGTCGGCGTCCTCCTCCTCGAAGTCGCTGCAGCGGTAGCGCACCATGCGGGGCTCGGAGTAGCGGTCGAGCCGATCGAAGAGGGCGTGGTCGAGCACGTGGATCGCCGACTCGGGCAGCACCTCGGGCACGGGCACGACCAGCGCGAAGTCGTCGGTGTCGCCCTCGATGTCGTTGCTGATCGACAGCACGGTGCGGGTGCCGTCGCGGACGATGGCCACCTCGCCGACGTTGTTGTAGATGTCGGCGCCGGCGCCGCCGACGTAGGTGCCGCAGAATGCGTGGGCGGATGGCGCCAGCAGGACGGTCCAGAGTGCGGGCGTGAGCATGCGGGGTTCTCCCTCCCGTTGCGGGCACGACCATAGCAGGGCCCGGGACCACCCGATAGTCGGCCCGCCCCGGCCCACGGCGCCCAGGGCCACCGGGGTCTGACCTGGCGCAGGGCCGCGGCGGTCGCCCTGGGAGACGACACGGGCCTGCCGTAGGCTGGGACGCTGCTCTCCCGAAGGCCCCATGTCCCACGCCGGCGCCCCCGATCCGACCCCGCGCCCCGCGCCGCCCCCCGGGGTGCGGGCCGGCCGCTGCCGCTGGCACCACCTGCCGGGCGCGGCCCAGCTGGCCCTGGTCGACAGACTCGAGAACAACGCAACCAAGGGCGTCTTGGCCCGCACCGACCTCCACACGCCGCCCGACGCACTCTGGCTGGCGGCCGTGGCCCTCGGGGCCGTCGCCCTCGCCCTGCCCGAGGCCTTCCCCCTCCACCTCGCACGCCTCGCCCGCGACGGCCTCGTCTGGTCCGTGCTGCACGCGGCCCTGACCTGGCTCGGCCTCACCCTCAGCTTCGTCGGCTTCGCGGGCATCCTCGGCCGGCTGCGGGTCGACCGGCACGTCGCCCTGCGCCCGGGCCGCTGGCTGCTGGCCCAGGGGGTGCTCACCTGGGACGGCAAGTGGCTCCACGTCCAGCCGGTGCCCGCCCGCCAGCCCCGGGTGGTGCCCGGACGGGGACCGGGAGGCAGCCAGCGGCCCGAGCTGCGCTGGGGCGACACCCGCTTCCTCCTGCCGGCCGGCATGCGCCCCCCCGACATCGTCGGCGCGCTCGGCCGCCGGCGCCGGGCCGAAGACGCCGGCGCCCGCCCCCCCGTGCCCTGGCCCCTCGTCGCCGCCGGCCTCGCCCGGGCCGAGGCCCTGGGCTGCACGGGCCCCCAGGCGCCGGCAGGCCGCGAGCGCTGGCTGCTCCAGGCCGCCGTGCCCGCCGCCCTTCTGCTCACGCCGCCCTTCGCCCCGGACGAGGTGCGCACCCTGCTGAGCGCCGCGGTCGAGGGCCCCCACATGGCCCGCGAGCTGGGCGCGGGCGCGCGGCTCCACCTGCGGGCCAGCGGCCTCGCCCGGGTGGCCCCCCCGCCGGCCGTGCCCGCCGCCTTCCTCGCCGCCGCCACCGCCGCGGGCCGCGCCACCGTGCTCCAGGTCCGCGCCCCGGACGCCGCCACGGCCGAGCGGGCCGCCCAGCGCACCGTTCAGGCCCTCATCGACACCTACGGCGGGCTGCCCCCCGACCTCCGGGTGAAGCGGGCCGACCCGACCACGCCCCCGCCGGCCGGGGCCTCGGTGGCCGTCACCGCCGACGCCACCACGGTCTCGGCCACCCTCGTCGTGGTCAGGGACGCGGGGACGGTCCAGGCGCCGCTGCTGGAGCGGGCGCCCCTCCCGCCGGTGGCGCCGTCCCCGGAGGCGGCCCCCCCCGCCGCCGCCCCAGCTTCTGGCGCAGCCGCTGCAGCAGCGCCCGGTCCTCGGGGGTCCGCGACACCGCCAGCGCCAGCGCCCCCAGGGCCACCAGCGCCCCCAGGCTGAGACCGAGGCGCAGGCCGAGCCCCGCGCCCGCGCCCCCGAGCCGGGCCCCCAGCCCGAGCAGGGTCGCCCCCGCCACGATCAGCCCGCTGCGCAGGTCGAAGGGGAAGCAGCCCAGCAGCCAGCGCACCTCGACCACCCGCCAGACCGACCAAGCCGCCAGGGTGATGCCCGTCGCCCAGGCCGCGCCGGTCGCGCCCATGCGCGGGATGAGCCAGGCGTTGAGCGCCACGTTGAGCACCAGCGCCGCCACCCCGTTCACGAGGTTGAGCATCGAGTGGCCCGACATGGGGATGAGCCGCATGGCCGGCGCACAGGCGGTCTGGACGGCCTGGCCGCCCACGAGCAGCAGCAGGGGCCAGAGCGCGACCACATAGGCCGGGTCGTAGATACCGAGAATGACGTCGGGCAGGACCAGGAGCACAAGGTAGACCGGCGCCGAGAAGAGGATCAGCCACCGGGTCACGGTCTTGAGCAGCCGGTCGAGCTGGGCCGTCTCGCCGACGTAGACCAGCTCGGCGATGAAGGGGTTGAACATGCTGGCCACGGCGTTGCTCGGGATGCTGCCGAAGGCCGCGAGGCTGGCGGCGATCTTGTAGACGCCGACATCGGCGTCGCTCGCCAGGGCGCCCAGCATGAGCAGATCCATGGCCGTGTTCAGCCTGAAGGCCGCGGCCGTGAGGCCCTGGGGCAGCGAGAAGCGCAGCAGGGCGCCGGGCTCCCAGACGGGCGGGGTGGCCGGGTCTCGCAGCAGGGCACCGTGGTGGCCCAGGGCGAAGACCGCCGCCGCCGCGAGGCCACCCAGGGTGGCGACCGCCAGCGCCACCAGGGCCCCGGTCACCCCCGTGCCCAACAGCACGGCCAGCCCGGAGCCCAGGAGCAGGAGCACCGGGAGGAGCAGCTGGAAGGCGAGCGCGCTGCGGCGCATGTCCTTGACCGCCCGGATGGTGCCCACGAGGTAGAGCAGCGGGGTCCAGAGGGCGACCACCGGGGCCGCCGCCCGCAGCGCCGCGCCCCGGTCGGGGCTGTCGGTCAGGGGCCCGGCCAGCACGAAGAGCCCCGCCGCCGCGGCGAGGCCCACCGCGAGGCTGAGGCCGAGACCGAAGGCCAGGGCGCCCTTCTCGCGCCCCCGCTCTCCCGAGCGGCGGTAGCGGGCCACGAAGAGCACGATGCCCGTGTCGAGGCCCACCGGCGCGAAGCTCGCCAGGGTCGTCGCCCAGGTCACGGCCCAGGCGTAGAGCCCGAAGCCCGCCGGGCCCAGGGCCCCCGACAGGAACCAGTTCAGCAGGAAGCGCAGGCCCCGGTCGACGAGCCCGCCCGCCAGGACGACGGCGCTGCCACCGGCGATGCGGGCCGCCGCACCTCCCGGGGGCCCGCCGGCACCGGCGTGGGGGGGCGCCACGGCTCAGCCCAGCCGGGCGGCGAGGGCCTCGAGGATGCGCCCGCAGGCCTGGCCGTCGCCGTAGGGGTTGTGGGCGCGGTGCATCTCGCCGTAGGCCTCCGGGCTGTCGAGCAGCCGCGAGACCTCGGCCACGATGCGCTCCGCGTCGGTGCCCACCAGCCGCACCGTGCCGCTCTCGACCCCCTCGGGGCGCTCGGTCACGGCGCGCATCACCAGCACGGGCTTGCCCAGGCTGGGGGCCTCCTCCTGGATGCCGCCCGAGTCGGTGAGGATGAGGAAGGAGCGGTCCATGAGGCGCACGAAGGGCCGGTAGTCGAGGGGCCGGAGCAGGTGGACATTGGCCAGCCCGGCGAGGGTCGCGTGCACCGGGCCCTGGACGTTGGGGTTGAGGTGGACCGGGTAGACGAAGTGGACCGCGGGGTAGCGCTCGGCGAGCTGGCGCAGGGCCGCACAGATGTTCTCGAAGCCCTGGCCGAAGCTCTCGCGGCGGTGGCCCGTCACGAGAACAACGCGTGCATCGCCATTCTCCAGCACTTCAGCGGCACTTCCCCAGAGCCCGGCGTCGGCGGACCAGGGCCGGTCGGCCACCCGGTCCCGCACCCAGAGCAGCGCGTCGATGACCGTGTTGCCCGTCACCGTGATGGTCTCGGGGCCGTAGCCCTCGTCGAGCAGGGCCTGGCGCGAGCCGGCCGTGGGCGCGAAGTGGAAGGCGCAGAGCTTGTCGGCCAGCACCCGGTTGGCCTCTTCGGGGAAGGGCGCCGTGAGGTCTCCGGTGCGCAGGCCTGCCTCGACATGGCCCACGGGCACGCGGCTGTAGAAGGCGGCCAGGGTGGTCGCGAGGGTGGTGGTGGTGTCGCCGTGGACCAGCACCACGTCGGGCGCCTCGGCGGCCAGGACCGGCTCGAGGCCGGTGATGATCCGCGCCGTGAGGCCGTGGAGACTCTGGCCGGGCCGCATCAGATCGAGGTCGTGGTGGGGCTGCAGCTCGAAGAGCTCGAGGACCTGGTCGAGCATGTCGCGGTGCTGGGCCGTCACGCAGACCCGGCCCTCGAAGCGGGGATCGGCGTCGAGGGCGCGGACGAGGGGGGCCATCTTGATGGCCTCGGGGCGGGTGCCGAAGACGGTGAGCACGCGGACGGGACGGGCGGTCATGGCGAGGTCCTCCAGGGCGGGGCCGGCCCCCACCCGGGGGCGGTGGGCCGGATCCCGGGTGGCAGGGGCCACAGCAGACCGGACCCCCGGCGGCGCCAGGCGCCGGCACCGCGCTGCTAGGCGAGCAGCGGGGCCGGCGCCAAGCCCGGGCCCTGGCAGCGCCTCGCGCGGCTCACCAGTCGGTGCAGCCGTCCCAGGGCTGGTAGTTCTGGGCGCCGGCGCTCCAGCGGTAGCAGGCGTCGCCCACCGCGAAGAAGTAGCTCGTGCCCCGGGCGTACTCTTCGATGGTGCGCGCGTCTGCGGGACCGCCGGCGTCGCTCGGGTGGAAGGCGGTGCTCTGGCCCGGACGGACGGCGGTGGGCGGGGCCCCGTAGCGGAGCAGCACCTCGCCCTCGAGCTCGTGGCAGGCGGCGGGCCGGGGGAGCCCGTCGAGGGTCACCCCGGCGGCGCAGTCCTCGCCCGTCCAGCGCCCCGGCGAGTTGCCGTGCTCGGCCATGCCGAAGCGGTAGGGCCCGGGGCCGGCCCACGAGACGCGGATGCCCGTGGCCTCCCAGCGCACCCGCACGTCGTGGGGATCGACCGGGGCCGCAGCGCTGTCGGCGCCGTCCTCGTGCATGCAGGCCGCCGCCGTGGCGAGCACCAGCCCGGCGAGGAGCCCGCGCCACCCGCGGGCGGGCCCGGGCGGCCGGGGGAGCGTGGGCGGCCGCGATCGGCCGAGAGAGGGGGGCATGGGCGTCTCCTGGGCGCGGGCCGACCGCGCGGTGGGGGCCCCCGCAGGGCCCGGTCCCCCGTGGCCGCAGCGACGGGGGCGCGCCGGCAACCCCCCACCGGGCCCCCCGCGTCCCCGGGGCCCCGCACAGGGCTCGCAGCCCCCGTCCGCCTGCGATAGCCCCGCCCCTCTCGTGGAGGCCCCCGTGTCCACCGACGCCGACCCCTCGTCTCTCGCCCTCAGCGACACCCTCGGTGCCGCCGCCCCCGATCCTGCGGCCCCCCTCAAGCTCGGCCCCCACCGCTTCGAGAGCCGGCTGCTGGTGGGCACGGGCCAGTACCCCGACTACCCCACCATGCAGGCCTGCCACGAGGCCAGCGGCACGGGCCTCGTGACGGTGGCCCTGCGGCGGGTCGATCTCAACGCCCCCGAAGGCCAGGGGGTGCTCGACTTCATCGACCGGGAGCGCATCGCCCTGCTGCCGAACACGGCGGGCTGCTACACCCCCGAGGATGCCGTGCTGACGGCCCGCCTCGGCCGCGAGCTGCTGGGCACCGAGCTCGTCAAGCTCGAGGTCATCGGCTGCCCCCGCACCCTCTGGCCCGACGCCGAGGGCACCCTCGAGGCCGCCCGGGTGCTCGTGAAGGACGGCTTCACGGTGCTGCCCTACTGCCCCGACGACCCGGTCGTCTGCCAGCGCCTCGAAGACCTCGGCTGCGCCGCCGTGATGCCGCTGGCCGCCCCGATTGGCAGCGGCATGGGCCTCGCCGCCCCCCACACCCTCGCCCTCATCCGCGAGCTCGTCAGCTGCCCGGTCATCGTCGACGCGGGCCTCGGCTGCCCCGGCGACGTGGTCGCGGCCATGGAGCTGGGCGCCGACGGGGTGCTGCTCAACACGGCGATCGCCGGCGCCCGGGATCCGGTCCGCATGGCCCGGGCGATGCGCCTCGCCACCGAGGCGGGCCGGGAGTCCTTCCTCGCCGGCCGCATTCCCCGGCGCCGCCACGCCTCGGCCTCGTCCCCCGAGCAGGGCATCATGGGCAGCGTGGCCAACCCGCTCCGATAGGCTGGGGCCACCGGCGCCCGGCGCCCTCCCCCCACCGAGCCTCCCGTGCGCGTCCTCCTCGCCCGTCCCCCGCGCCGCAGCCCCCAAGAGCCGGGGCTCTGCGTGCCGCCGCTGGGGCTGGCCTACATCGCGGCGAGCCTGCGGGCCGCCGGCCACACGGTCGACCTCGTGGACGCCCGGGCCCTCGACTGGAGCTGGGCGCGCTTCGAGGCCGAGCTGGCGACCCAGAAGCCCGACGTGCTCGGCCTCTCGGCCATGACCCCCGTGGCGGATGTCGCCGCACGGGCCGCGCGCCTGGGCCGCCCCCACGCCGGCCGCATCGTGCTCGGCGGCCCCCACCCCACGGCCGTGGGCGCCGACATCTTCGACGAGATGCCCGAGCTCGACGCCACCGTCATCGGCGAGGGGGAAGACACCGCCGTGGCCCTGCTGGCCTGGTGGGCCGCCGGTGCCGCCGGTGCGCCGCCCCCGGGGGTGCGCGTGGCGGGCCAGCCCTACGTGCCCGCGACCGCCCCCGACATCCACCGCATCCCCTTCCCTGCCCGCGACCTGCTGCCCAACGACCGCTACCGCTACCTCTTCGCGACCCGCCGGGGCTTCGCGACGATGATCACGAGCCGCGGCTGCCCCTACCGCTGC
>CAXQUZ010000387.1:0-2578 GCA_964226865.1 Myxococcota bacterium
CCGTGTACGAATTCCCTGTCTCCGTCGAGGGCACCTCCCCCACGTCGGGCGCGCGCGCCCGCACCGTGGAGCTCACGCGCGGCCGGGTGGAGACCCCGGTCTTCATGCCCGTGGGCACCCAGGGGGCGATCCGCACCCTCCCGCCGGACCACGTCCAGAACACCGGCACCCAGATTCTTCTCGCGAACACCTACCACCTGTCGCAGCGCCCCGGTGAGCACCTCGTGAAGAAGCACGGGGGCCTCCACAAGATGATGAATGTCGACCTGCCGATCCTGACCGACTCGGGCGGCTTCCAGGTCTTCAGCCTCAAGAAGTCCGGGGTCACCGAAGAAGGGGTCACCTTCGCCTACGAGGTGGACGGCAAGAAGACCTTCCTCTCGCCCGAGCGCTCGATGCAGATCCAGCAAGACCTCGGCGCCGACATCGCCATGGTCTTCGACGAGTGCCTCGCCTTCGGCACCGACAAGGAGGCCGCCGAGCGCTCGGTCGACCGCACGGCCCGCTGGGAGCTGCGCTCGAAGCAGGCCCACACCCGCCCCGACCAGTCGCTCTTCGGCATCGTCCAGGGCGGCTTCTGGCCCGACCTCCGCGAGAAGTCGGCCCGCCAGATCCGCGAGATCGGCTTCGACGGCTACGCCATCGGCGGGCTGAGCGTGGGCGAGGGCCACCAGATCATGTGCGATGTGCTCGACTGGACCACCCACCTGCTGCCCGAGGACCGGCCCCGCTACCTCATGGGCGTCGGCCGGCCGGTCGACCTCGTCGAGGGCGTCGCCCGCGGCATCGACATGTTCGACTGCGTCATCGCCACGCGCCACGCCCGGAGCGGCACGGTCTACACCTCGCGGGGCCGCATCCGCATGACCGACAAGCGCTACCGCAGCGACATGTTCCCCATCGACGCGGCCTGCTCCTGCTACGCCTGCACCAATTTCACCCGGGCCTACCTCAACCACCTCTTCCGGGTGGGCGAGGTGCTGGGCTCGGCGCTCTGCACGATCCACAACCTGGCCTTCTTCTCGGACTTCATGCGCAACATGCGCAACGCCATCCTCGACGGCAGCTTCGAGGACTACCGGAAGTGGGTGCACGAGGTGTACCCGGTGCGGGACGCGGGCCCGAGCGCGGTCGCCGGCGGCGGCCACGGCCAGGGCGACGCGGGCAGGGACGACGACGGCCCGCCCCGCAAGGACCGCAGCGGCGGCCGGGGACGCGGGCGCGGGCGCGGACGGGGCAAGAGCCGCCGCTGAGGCTCAGCGCAGCAGGAGCAGGGCCCCGATGCCGAGGGCCAGCCCGGCGGCCACCCCGAGGGCGAGGCCCAGGCCGAAGCTGCGGGGCGAGGGCCCAGCCGGGACGGGCAGCGGGGGCGCCCCCGCGGCGGCGGCCGGCGCGGGCCCGACGGCGGGAGGCGCCGGCGCCGCCGGGCCGTCCAGGGCGAAGAGTCCGCTCAGCGGAGAGAGGGGCTGGCGGGCAAGCCAGGCGCCGAAGCCGGGCGCGGGGGGGCTGCGGGTCGACTCGGCCGCGAGCTGGCGGGCCCGGGTCTCGGGATCGGGGCCGGCGAAGCGCAGCAGGGCGCCCAGCAGCCGGACATCCGTGGGCGCCGCGGTCGCGCCGGCCCCCCGCCGGAGCTCACCGGTGCGCTCGGCCGCGGTCGGATCGGCGGTCGCGTCCCCGGTGGGGTCGCCGCTCGGCTCGGCCGTGCGCCGCCAGAGGTCGAGGATGCCGCCCTCGCCCGTGTCGTCGCCCAGGTCCAACAGCACCTCGTCCACCGAGCCGCTCGGCGCCTCCGGGGCCAGGGCCGCACCCGGCGCGCCCGAGACCGTGATCTCGGGGGCCGTGCGCTCCTCCTCGCCGGGGCGGGGGCCGCTCACCGGCTGCCCCGGGGGGGCATGAGGCCGTGCTTGCGCAGCTTGTGGTGGAGGGTCGAGCGGGCCACCCCGAGCTCGCGGGCTGTGGCGCTGCGGTTGCCGCCGTGTCGCTCGAGAACGGCCTTGAGATAAGCCTTCTCGGAGGCGCCCTCGTCCCAGGCCGGGGCGCGGGGGGCCGGCGCCGGGGCGAGCTGGTGGAAGGACAGGGCCGGCGCGTCGATGCGCGGCCCGTGCATGACATAGGCCCGGGTGAGGACGTTGCGCAGCTCACGCACGTTGCCGGGCCAGCGGTGGCGCCGGAGCAGCCCGAGGGCGTCGCCGGTGACCATGACCTCGGGGCCCAGGCCGCGGCAGAGGGTCTGGCAGAGCACGGGCAGATCACCCAGCCGATCCCGCAGGGGCGGCACCCGCACACTGAGCACGGCGAGGCGGAAGAAGAGGTCTTCGCGGAAGCGGCCGGCCCGCACCTCGGCCCCCAGATCGCGGTTCGTCGCCGCGACCACCCGCACGTCGGGGATCTCGACCTGGCTGCCGCCCACCCGCCGCACCTCGCCCGTCTCGAGGGCCCGCAGCAGCTTGGCCTGGGCCTCCTCGGGCAGCTCGCCGATCTCGTCGAGGAAGAGGGTGCCGCCGTCGGCCGCCTGGAAGGCCCCGGCCCGGCGCTGGTCGGCACCGGTGAAGGCCCCCTTCTCGTGGCCGAAGAGCTC
>CAXQUZ010000388.1:0-3044 GCA_964226865.1 Myxococcota bacterium
CCGGTGAGTTTCATGCCCATCATGACCATACGCGCGACCCAGAAGAACAGGATGTCGTGGCCGGTTTCCAGCAGCGCGGTTGGGTAAAACTCCGCAAGATCCGGGGTGTCGTCCGGCCAGCCAAACACGGAGAAGGGGAAAAGGCCAGAGGAGAACCAGGTGTCGAGCACGTCCTCGTCCTGGGTCAGCGCGACCTCGTCGCCGAGCTCGTGCTCCGCCCGCACCTCGGCCTCGCTGCGGCCGACGTAGCAATTGCCGGCGCCGTCGTACCAGGCGGGGATGCGGTGGCCCCACCAGAGCTGGCGGCTGATGCACCAGTCCTTGATGTCGCGCATCCACGCGAAGTAGGTGTTCTCCCAGCCCTTGGGCACGAACTTGACGAAGTCGTTCTCGACCGTCGCGATGGACGGGGTGGCCAGCGGCTTCATGTTCACGAACCACTGGGTCGAGAGCATGGGCTCGACCACGGCGCCCGATCGCTGGGAGCGCGGCAGGTTGAGCTCGTGTTCCTTTGTGCCGCGGAACAGCCCGAGCTCCTCGATGGCCGTCTTGACCGCCGCGCGGGCGTCGAAGCGGTCGAGGCCGGCGAAGCGGCCGCCCTGCTCGTTGATCTTCGCGTCCTTCGTGAGGATGTTGATCATGGGCAGGTTGTGGCGCTTGCCCACCTCGAAGTCGTTGAAGTCGTGGGCGGGCGTGATCTTGACCGCGCCGGAGCCGAAGGCCGGATCGACGAGGATGGCGTCGCCGACGATGGGGATCTGGCGGTCGACGAAGGGATGCGTGAGGGTCTGGCCGATGAGGTCCTTGTAGCGGGGATCCTCGGGGTGGACGGCCACGGCCGTGTCGCCCAGCATGGTCTCGGGACGGGTGGTGGCGACCACGATCTCGGAGATGGTGGTGCCGTCGGCCCGGGTCACGGGGGTCGCCAGCGTGTAGGCGAAGCTCCAGAGCTCGCCCTTGGCGCCCTCCTCGTTCTCGACCTCGAGGTCGGAGAGGGCGGTGAGGCCCACCGGGTCCCAGTTGATGAGGCGCTCGGCCCGGTAGATCAGCCCCTCCTTGTAGAAGCGGACGAAGACCTCCTTCACCGCCTCGGAGAGCCCCGCGTCCATCGTGAAGCGCTCGCGGCTCCAGTCGCAGGAGACCCCCAGCTTGCGCAGCTGGTGGGTGATGGTGCCGCCGGACTCGTCCTTCCACTCCCAGACCTTCTCGAGGAAGGCCTCGCGGCCGAGCTCCTGGCGCTCGATGCCCTGGGCCCGCAGGCGGCGCTCGACGACCCACTGGGTGGCGATGCCGGCGTGGTCGGTGCCGGGCACCCACAGGGTGTTGTAGCCGTCCATGCGCTTGTAGCGGATCAGCACGTCCTGCATGGTGTTGTTGAGGGCGTGGCCCATGTGGAGGGAGCCCGTGACGTTCGGCGGCGGGATGACGATGCTGTAGGCCTCACCGGGGGCCGCAGGGTCGGCCTTGAAGAGGCCGCGGGCCTCCCAGTCCGCGTAGTAGCGGTCGGCGGCCGCGTGGGCGTCGTAGGTGCGGGGCAGTTCGGTCGTGTCGCCGGCGGTGGGGGCGGCGGTCTCGGTCGGCTCGGTGCTCATGGGGGTCTCGCACGGTGGGGGCGGCGCAGGGGCCCGCCCGCGATGTTGGGATGCGGGAGTCGGGGATGTGACGAGGGCGCGACCACCGGGGCGCGGGCCGGGGCGGCGTCGCGTGCGGGGACGGTGGCAGCGCGGGGCGCAGGGAGCGCCGCAGCGGCTCAGTCGGCGGCGGCGGCGGCCTCGAGGGCCGCGATGCGCTCTTGGACCATCTCGCGGAGGAGCCCGGGAAGGCGCTCGTCGACGGCTTCGCGGGCGGCCGCCTCAACGAGACCCCGGAAGGCGGGAGAGGTGCCCAGCGCATTGCGCAGCACCGCCTCGACGACTTCCGGGAGCACCTCCATCACCGCGCGCTCCAGCGCCGGGCCGACCACCTTCGGGTCGACCTGGACGAGGGGCACCTCGGCGTAGCTTCGGGGCAGCAGGGTCGCGACCCGCTCGGCGCCGAGGGGGACCCGGGGCGGCGGCGCGGGCGCGGGGGCCGGCGGCAGGGGCTCGACCAGGGCGGGCACGGGCGACAGCGCCGGCGGCAGCTCGGGCGAGGCCACCTCGAGCGGACCGATGAGCCCCTCGAGGGTCGACACGAGCCGTGCGGCCGTGAAGGGCTTCGAGAGGTGGGCCGTGACGCCGGCCTCTTCGGCGCGGCTGCGCTGGTAGACCTCGAAGCCGCCGCTCAGCAGGATGACCACCGCCGCGGGCCAGCGCTCGCGCACCGTGCGGGCCAGATCGTAGCCGTTGCCCCGGGGCAGCGACGCGGCGCAGAGCACGACGGCAAGGTCGAGCTGGTCAGCGTTCTCGATGGCGTCCGTCGCGTCTCGGGCGGACAGCACCTGGTAGGCGTGGCCCGCCAGGGCCTCTTCCGTGCGACGGAGGGTCGACGGGTTGGGATCGACGACGAGGACGGTGGGAAGGGGCATGAAGGACCACGAGTCGCGGGGAGCCGAGGCGTATCACACCGGAGGAGATCGGGCCCGCCGTCCCGACCACTCGTCCCCGCCTCACTCTGCGACGGCGGCCACCGCGACGGCGCGGGTGATGGCGACGACCTCCGTGCCGTCCAGCGTGGTGCGCTCGCTGCGCTGGAAGCCGATGTAGAGGGCGTTCTGCTGCACTTCGAGCTCTTCGGTGAGCAGCCCCCAGGCCCCGGCGCCGAGGGTGAAGCTGGTCATGCCCGTGGTGTTGCAGGTGGCCGACTCGAAGGCGACCCCCTCCTTCTCGCGGGCGAGCTGGATCCAGCTCTGGTCCCAGTCCTGATCGTCCCAGCTGACGGTCAGCTCGTCGCCGAAGGAGATGCTGCGGCCCTCGAGGTCGCCGTAGTCGACCGCGGGCACGCCGGCAGGCACGGGCGCCCGGACCCCTGTCAGCACCCCGGCCTCGGTGAGCAGGGCGAGATCGGAAGAGCACACGTCTGAACTCCAGTCACCGCATGCTCTCTCGTATGCCGTCTTCTGCTGG
>CAXQUZ010000389.1:0-4098 GCA_964226865.1 Myxococcota bacterium
CGAAGATGAAGTTGCCCGTGAAGGCGAAGATGACGGCGTTGGTGTGGAGCGGCCGCAGACGACCGAAGGTCGTGTAGGGCATGCCCAGGTTGGCCGGCCAGTAGGCGAGCTGAAGGGCGAGGATGACACCGACGAGCATGCCGACGACGCCCCAGAGGACCGTCGCCAGAATGAACTTCTTGACGATGGCGTGGTCGACGTAGACCGAAGCATCTTCGGCCGGCGCGGACGACGCTGAGGAGTGGGTTGCGAGTGTGGACACGGCTGGGACCTCCCGCGGGCCGAGTGGGTGGAGCGAGGGCGTAAGCAAGAGCTGTGCCACTTCGTGGATCCGCGCGACGGGTCGCCTCTCTCGGCCGGCGGGCCCCAGGCTGCGGGATTTGCCACACGCGGGCTGGGTGCTGTCGCACGGGGCCCGCCCTGGGAAGCCCGGTCGGGGCCGGGAGCGGCGGGGCCAGCGGGCATTGGCACGGGTGTTGCAGCGGTCCCTGGCGAGTGACCGTGCAGCGATGCCCGCTGCCGCCCTCGGAGGTGCCCGTGTCTCCCGCAACCAAGCGCGCATGGACCCCCGCGCCCGCCCCCTCCGGCTCTGGTCCGGACGGCGGTGACCGTGGGGACGCCACGGGATCTGCGTGGGTGGCGGCGGCCGCCCGCATCGCCCTGGACGTCGCGAGCTACGCCCGGGGCCGCCTCGGCCGCCTCGTGGCCCTCACCGTCCGGCTGCCACCGGCCGCCATGGACGGGGCCTTCGTGCGGGCCCTCGAAGACCAGCTGCGGGCCCGGGGGCTGTCGCGCCCCACGGTGCTCATCAGCCAGGGCGAGGGGGCGCCGCTGCTGGTGTCGGTCGAGTTCGCCCGACCGGCGGACGGAGCTGTGCGATGATGCCGGAGATGTCGATGTTGTCCGAGCTTCCGATGCTCTCTGCGCTGGCCGCCGCCCTGCCCGGGCCCCCGGGCATGGCCGGAGCGGTCGGGGGCGCTGCCCTCGCGGGCCTCGTCGGCAGCCCCCACTGTGTGGGCATGTGTGGCGGCTTCGCGGTCGCCGTGGGCGACACGGCCCGGTCGACCCTCGCCTGGACGGCGGGGCGCCTCGGCACCTACGCCGTGCTCGGGGCCCTCGCGGGCGCCTTCGGCAACATCCTCCCGGGGCCCCTGTGGCTCGGGAATGTCGTCGCAGCGGCCCTTCTCGTGTGGTTCGCCGTGCGGCTGGCCGGGGGGGCGCCGGCCCTGCCGAGCGGGCGCTTCACGGCCCCCATCACCCGCGTCGCCGGGCGCCTCATGCGCCGCAGCGACAGCGCCTCGCGCTTCCTCTTCGGCGCGACCAACGGGCTGCTGCCCTGTGGCCTCGTCTACGCCGCCCTGGCCTTCCCCGTCGCTGTGGCCGACCCGGTCTGGGGCGCCCTGTCGATGGTCGCCTTCGGCCTGGGCACGGCGCCGGCCCTCGCGGTGGCCTCCCTCGGCCTGCGCCGGGTGACCGCCCGCAGCCTCACGGCCCGGCGGGTGCTCGCGGCCGGGGTGCTCCTGCTCGGCCTCGGCTCGCTCGCCATGCGGGCCCAGCTCAGCCCGCCGTCGAGCCCGACCGAAGAGGTCAGCTGCCACTGAGTCGCGCCCGCTTGTCGCTCTCTGCCTGCCCTGGAGGCCCCGTGACCTTCCGCGAGATCCTCGTCCCCACCGACTTCTCCGACACCTCCCGCAGCGCCCTGCGCCTCGCCGTGCGCATGGCCCGCGACAGCGGCGCCCGGCTGACGGTGATGCACGTCGGCGTCGTGCCCCACTTCTACGCCACCGAGCTGGGCATGGCGGGCCCCGCCGGGCCGCTCTTCTCCCAGATGACCGACGAGGTCAACCGCGAGCAGCGCCGGCGCCTCGACCAGCTCTGCCGGGACGAGGTGCCCGAAGAGGTCGAGCTCGTGACCCTCATCCGCGACGGCTTCGCCCCGGAAGAGGTCAACGCCCAGGTGGCCGACGGCGCCCACGATGTCGTCGTGATGGGCACCCACGGCCGCACGGGGCTCCAGCGGGCCCTGCTCGGCAGCGTGACCGAGCGGGTGGTGCGGGAGTGCCCCGTGCCCGTGGTGGTCACCCACTGAGGGCGGTCCGCCGCTGCCCCGGGGGCCCGGGCCTCAGTTCTGGGGCCCGTAGGTCTTCTTGACGTGGGCGAGCACGGCCTTGAGCTGGGCGTCGTTGAGCGTGCCGCCCCAGGGGGGCATGGCCGCGCCCGTGGCGCTGGTCTTGCCGTTCTTGATCGAGGCGATGAGCTGCTCGTCGGTCTTGCCGGGCAGCACCTCGGCGTAGTTGCCGCCGAGGCCGTTGTTGCCCTTGCCGTCGGCGCCGTGGCAGGCGACGCAGTACTGGTTGTAGATGGCCTCGCCGTCGGGGGCTGCGGCCGTCTTGGCCGGTGCCGCCTTCGCGGGCGCAGGGTCAGCCTTCGCGGGCGCAGCATCCGCCTTCGCGGGGGCCACGTCCGCCGGCGCGGGGGCCGGTGCGGGCGCGCTGTCGCCACAGGCGACGGCGAAGGCGAGCAGCAGCGCGGTGCGGGACAGGGTCATGGTCGACTCCTCGTGCGGGGGGGCGAGGGGACTAACCGCCTGCCCGGGCCCCGCCGTCAGTCGTCCCCGGTGCCCGCGCCCACGGCGGCCCGCCGCAGCCGGTCGTTGATGGCCCGGCCGAGGCCCTCCTCCCGGGCCGGCTCGGCGATGAGGATGTCGACGCCGAGGGCATCGAGCTCGCGCAGCTTGCGGTAGAGGTCCCGGGCGTGGGCCGGGGCGGCGGTGGCGGGCAGCACGGCGACCCGGCGGCCCGCGGCCCGCAGCCGGGCGGCCTCTTCGGCGGGCCGGTCCGAGATCAGCAGCCCCGTGCGCGGGGCGTAGTGGGCGGCGAGGGTGCCCGGTGCCACGGTGTCGCTGGTGCCGAGGGGGCCCGTGTGGGGGAGCAGCGCCTCGACCGGCACCCCGCCGTGGCGCAGCACGGCAGGCACGGGCCCGCTCAGGTCGACGATGGTGCTCTCGACGCCCACCGCGCAGGGGCCCCCGTCGAGGATGGCCACCGCGTCGCCGAACTCGGCGTGGACGTGGGCGGCGGTGGTCGGCGAGATCCGCCCGAAGCGGTTGGCCGAGGGGGCCGCGATGCCGTCGCCCAGGGCCGCGAGGGTCGCCAGCGCCAGGGGGTGGGCGGGAACGCGCAGTCCGACTGTGGGCAGTCCCCCGGTCACCTCGTCGGGCACCCCGGGCGCCCGGGGCAGCACGAGGGTGAGCGGCCCCGGCCAGAAGGCGGCCGCGAGGGCGGCGGCCCGGGCGCGGTGGGCGGCGGGCACCCGGGCCCAGCGGTCGAGGTGGCCGGCATCGGGCAGGTGGACGATGAGGGGGTGGTCGGCGGGGCGGCCCTTCTGGGCGAAGATGCGGCGCACGGCGACCGGGTCGCGGGCCCAGGCGCCCAGCCCGTAGACCGTCTCGGTGGGCAGGGCGACGAGGCCCCCCTCCCGGAGCAGGGCGGCGGCAGCGGCGGGATCGGGGACCGTGTGCATGGGGTCCACCTATTCCAGCCAGGCGACGCCGACGAGGCGGGCCCGCCCTGGGGTAGGCTGGGGAGGTGCCCACCGTCCTGTCCCTGCTGTTGCTCCTCGTCCCGGGCCGGGCCTGGTCCGCGGCGCCCGTGTGCACGGACTGGGGCGCGCCGGTGCTCCTCGCCACCTGCCCGAGCGAGGAGATCCCCGAGTCGAGCGGCCTCGCGGCCCACCCCGAGCTGCCCGGGGTCTGGATCACCCACAACGACGCCGGCGGCACGGCGACGCTCCACCTCTTCGACGAGGCCGGCACCCACCTCGACCGGGTCGATCTGACCGGCGCGGCCTTCCGCGACTGGGAGGCCATGGCGGCCGGTCCCTGCCCGGCGGGGGTCGACGCGGCGGGCTGCCTCTACATCGGCGACATCGGCGACAACGGCGAGAGCCGCGACGAGATCGAGGTGTTGGTGACGGGGCTGCCCGCCCTGGGCAGCGGCGCCGCCCTGGGCGCCCTCGGCGACGGGCCCCTGGCGACCGCCGCCGTGCCCGCCGCCCCCGTGCGCTGGGCCCGCACCGACACCCTCGCCCCCCTGGCGC
>CAXQUZ010000390.1:0-7953 GCA_964226865.1 Myxococcota bacterium
GCTGCAGGCGGCGGCGCGGGCGGGATCGCAGCGAACAAGGGCAGGTCGTCGATCAGAGCCTTCTGCTTGGTGCCGCCGCCCTGACGCTCGCCTTCTTCCAGAGCCTCCTCCCACGGCGAGGGGCTCGCCGCCCTGGACGGCGCGCTGGTGGCCCAGGGCCTCTGAGCACGGGCCTGGGCTCACCAAGATGGCCTGATGTGGGCCATCTTGGGCGCGCTCAGCGACGGCGCCGACGCCCGACCAGGCCCAGCAGAGCGACCAGCCCCAGCAGCCCCCCCGGGCCCCCGGCCCCGGGCGCCACCGCACAGCCGCCCACCTTGCCCGGGTCGCCGCCCGGGTCTTCGGGGCGGGTCCAGCCGTCGAGGGGGTCCCCGTCGGTCCCCTCCCCGTCCGCGCCGTCGGTCCCCTCCCCGTCCACGCCGCTGCCCCCGTCGGCGCAGTCGGCTCCGTCCGCGCCGTCGGTCCCGTCCGCGCCGCTGCCCCCGTCCGTGCCGCTGTCGCCGCTCCCGTCCGTGCCGCTGCCCCCGTCCGCGCCGCTGTCCCCGCTCCCGTCCGTGCCGCCGTCGCTGCCCCCGTCCGTGCCGTCGCCCCCCGTCCCGCCGCAGTCCTCGTCCACGACGCCGTCACAGTCCTGGTCGCCCTTGCCGCAGCCGTCCCGGGCGACGTGGGTGCCGACGTCGGGGTCGGTGTCGTCGCAGTCGCTGCCGCCCCAGACATCCACGGCCCCGCCGTCGCCGTCTGCGTCGTAGTCGTCAGCGCCGTCGCAGTCCTGGTCGACCCCGTCGTACCAGATCTCGGCCGCGCTGGGGCTGATGGCCGGGTCGCTGTCGTCGCAGTCGTCGCCGCCGTCCTCCACCCCGTCGTGGCCGTCGCCGTCGTCGTCGAACTCGAGGGCGCCGTCACAGTCCTGGTCGATGCCGTCCCGGGGCAGCTCGGTGGCGTAGGGGTTGATGGCCGGGTCGGTGTCGTCGCAGTCGGTGCCCCCGAAGTGGGTGTCGATGTCGTAGCCGTCCCCGTCGCAGTCGTAGTCGCTGGCCCCGTCGCAGTCCTGGTCGACGCCGTCGTAGCAGGCATCCGTGGTGGCGTCCGGGTTCACGTCCGCCCGGAAGTCGTTGCAGTCGAGGCCCCCGTAGACCGCGCTGTCGTAGCCGTCCCCGTCGGCGTCGTAGTCGCTGTCTTCGCCGCAGTCGCTGTCGACGCCGTCGTACCAGGTCTCGGTGCCCCCGGGGCTGGCGCTGGCGCTGCTGTCGTCGCAGTCGCCGCCGCCGAGGCTGCCGAAGCCGTAGCCGCTGGCGCCATAGCCGTCGCCGTCGGCATCGTAGTCGCTGTCACCGCCGCAGTCCTGGTCGACGCCGTCGTACCAGATCTCGACCGCGTCGGGGTTGGTGGTGCCGATCAGATCGTCGCAGTCGGTGCCGCCGTAGAGGGCGCTGCTGTGGCCGTCGCCGTCGCTGTCGTAGTCGTCGTCGCCGCCGCAGTCCTGGTCGATGCCGTCGTACCAGGTCTCGGTCGCGTCGGGGCTCACCGTCGCGCTGGCGTCGTCGCAGTCGGTGCCGCCGTAGACCAGGCTCCGGTGGCCGTCGCCGTCGCTGTCGTAGTCGTCTTCGCCGCCACAGTCGGCGTCCACGCCGTCGTACCAGGCGTCGGCGGCCCCCGGGTGGGTGGTGGCGCTGTCGTCGTCGCAGTCGCCGTCGGCCTCGGTGTAGCCGTCGCCGTCGGCGTCATCGAGGCCCAGCTCGCTCATGACCAGGCTGTCGATGCCCCAGGTGTCGAGGGCCGTGTCGCTCGAGATCTCGAGCTGGTCGATGCCATACTCGAAGACGAAGCCGACGAAGACGCCCTCGTCCACGTCGTCTCCGGCGAGGTCGATGCTGTGTTCGTAGAGGGTGACGCCCCCGGCCGAGCCGGTGAAGCTGACGTCGCCGGCCGCATCGAGCACCCGCAGGGCCACGGCGGGCTGGGTCTCCTTGAAGACGAGGGTGACCGTGCTGGTGGCCTGGCCGGCCTGGAGGTCGACCGGCGCGCTGCCGTCCACGTCGTCGACCACGGTGAGGGTGGCGTCGACCGAGAGGCCCAGGCTGAGGTACTCGTCGTCGATGGCCTCGGCGAGGGCGGGGGTCTCGAAGTCGACCCGCTCGGGCAGGATGCCCGCGTCCACCGACCAGAGGGTCTCGTCGGTGTAGGCGGTGTCGCTGCCGCCGTCGACGATGCCGTCACAGTCGTCGTCGATGCCGTTGCTGAGGTCCTCGCTGGCGGCGGGGCTGATGCTGGCGTCGCTGTCGTTGCAGTCGCCGTCGTCTTCGCTGTAGCCGTCGCCGTCCCGGTCGGTGCCGGCCGCCCAGACCACCTGGATCTGGTCGATGCCGAAGCCGTCGGTGAGCGGGCCGAGCACGGCGAGGGTGTCGATGCTGGTGGCGAAGCTGAGGCCCACGAAGAGGCCGCCGGGGCGGTCGTCGCCGGCGAGGGGCAGGGTGGTGTCGACGAGCACGGGGCTGCCGCCGTGCTCGGCCGAGAAGATGTAGTCGCCGTCGGGATCCAGCAGCCGGAAGGACACGGCGTCGACGTCGTCGGCAAAGCGCAGGGCCACGCCGTTGTCGCTGCCGTCGTCGGTGATGGTGGCGCCGAGGCTGCCGAGGGGCTGGGCCCCGGCCGTGGCGACCGTTGCCGTGATGGTGTCGGTGGGGACGAGGGTGAGGCCGCTGGTGGCGTAGGCCGTGCGCAGGTCGTCGCCGGCGGTGGCGTCCTCGATGTCGAAGCTGTCGTGGTCGGTCGTGCCCAGCTCGGCCTCGAGATCCCAGTCCCAGTGGTCTTCGTCGGTGCGGAGCACGGCGACCCCGTCGATCCAGCCGTCGCAGTCTTCGTCGACCCCGGTGGCCGCCAGCTCGGTGGCCGCGGGAGACACGGCCGCGTCGTCGTCGTCGCAGTCGACGCCCCCGGCGGACCGGGCCACGAAGCCGTCGCCGTCGGCATCAGGGAAGTCGGCCGCGACCGCCAGCCACCAGACCCCTCCGGCCTGGGTGTCGGCGCTGGAGTCGGCGTAGGGGGCCGTGAAGACGGCGTCGTCGAGGCCGTTGTCGTCGTGGTCGGGCGCGACGGCCACCGCCGTGCCGAGGGCCCCGCCGCTGGTGTCGCCGGCGACGACCCGGTCGAGATCGTCGAGGGTGGGGGCGACCGCCGTCGTGGGGGCCAGCAGCAGGCCCACGACCCCGGCACCGGTCGCCGCCCCGAGGGCACCGGGCGCCCCGAGCACGAGATCCTCGGCGCCGTCATCGTCCAGATCGCCCACGGCCACGGCACTGCCGAGGAAGTCGCCCGGGTCGCTGCCCGTGACCACCAGATCGGCCGCGGCGGTGGCGTCGAGCAGCCCCGAGAGCGCGCCAGCGCCGAGGAAGGCGTGGGCGGCGCCGGCCACGCTGGCGGTGGCGTCGGAGAAGGGGGCGCCCAGCACCAGATCGACCGACCCGTCGCCGTCGAGATCGCCCGTCGCGAGGGCCGTGCCGAGGGCGTCGTCCGCGGCGCTGCCCTCAATGGTGAGCACGGCGGTGGTGGCGGCGTCCCAGGTGCCGGGGCTGAGGCCGGCGCCCGAGAGCACGAAGACCTGGCCCGCGTCGCCGGCCCCGGCGCTGTTGTCGCCGTCGGGGGCGGCCAGGATGAGCTCGGCGCTGCCGTCGGCGTCGAGGTCGACCAGGGCGAGGCTGCGGCCGAGGTGGTCGCCCTCGAGAGAGCCCAGCACCACGGCGTCGGCGCTGTCGAGCCCCGTGGTCGTGCCCCCGAGGGCGCTGGCGCCGCCGAGCACGAGGAAGGCCGCGCCGGCGTTGGTGTCGACCGTGTCTTCGTCCGGTGCGCCCACGAGCAGGTCACCGTAGCCGTCGGCGTCGACGTCCCCGACCGCCACGGCGCTGCCCGCAGCGGGGCTCACCCAGGTCGCCGGCGAGCTGCGGCGGGCCGAGAGCGGTCCGGTGAGGGTCCAGTCGCTGTCGGCGGGCAGGCTGGCGGTGGCGCCCTGTCCCGTGCCGCCGAGCACGAAGACCGCCCCGGCCGCCGGGGCCGCCAGATCGGACTCGGGGGCGCCGAGAACGAGGTCGTCGAGGCCGTCGCCGTCCAGATCCGCCAGCGCCAGGGCCGCGCCGAGGCCGTCGCCGCTGTCGGTGCTGGACAGGGAGAGGGTGGCCCCCGCCGTCGTGCCCCCCGGCGCCCCGGAGCCCGTGAAGAGCAGCGCCACCGACCGGTCCGGGGCCCCCACGAGCAGCTCGCCGAGGCCGTCGCCGTTGGTGTCGCCGGTGGCCAGGGCGCCGCCGAGCCAGTCGCTCGCGCTGGCCCCCGTCCAGGGCGCCGGCAGCACCGCCACCGGCCGGGCGCTGGCCGCCGGTCGCACGCTCGTCGGGCCGATCCAGGCCGCCGTGCCGTCGCGCAGCCCGCCGCTGCAGGACCAGGCCACCCCCGTGCTGGCGTCGCCCTGGGCGCCGACGAAGGCGCTGGCCCCCCCGTCCACGGTCGGATCGCCGAAGGTGACGTCGTCGAGCACCACCATGACCGTGTCTTCGCCCTCGCGCAGCCAGGCCTGGACCGTGCCGTCCCCGCCCGCCGTGCCGTGGGGCCCCGACCAGGTGAAGACCACGGCCCGGGTGGGGTAGCGGCCCACCACCGCCATGCTCACGGCGTCCGCGGCCCAGTCGTCCCAGAAGGCCGCCACGTGGGCCCCGGCGCTGCCCGTGCCCGGACAGGCCGCCGCGGGCAGGCTGGTGTCGAAGGAGAGCACCCCCTCGTTGCCCACCAGCACGGTGTCGTGGGCGACCCCGTAGAAGGTGAAGTTGAAGGGCAGCGCGACGGAGGTGGCGCCGCCGTCCGCGAGGCCGAGGGAGGTGGCGCCGGTGGTCGGCAGCAGGCCGGTCGCCGGGCCGTCGCTGGCGTCGCTGTCGATGAGCTCGACGTCGGCGCTGTCGGGCCCCACCTGGAGGGCGAGGGCCGGCGCGGAGAGCAGCGCGAGCAGGGCAAGCCCGCGGGGGAGGGGACGGGAGCGCATGGGGGCAGGGTAGCGCACGCGCACCGCCGGGACGGCCCGAACTGGCCCGCACGGCCTTGCAGGGCGCCGTCCGCCGGGCCTTGCGGCGCCCCCCATGTGCGAAAAACTGGGAGCATCAACTCTTCGTGTTGATAGATGCGAACACTTGGCCCGCCGCGGCGGCCCCCTCCCCTGCCCCGGCGCGCCCGATGGACCACTGGCTGAACTACCACCACCTCCACTACTTCTGGCTCATCGCCCGGGAGGGCAGCCTCACCCAGGCCGCCAAGAAGCTGCGGCTGTCGCCCTCGACCCTCTCGACCCAGCTCAAGCAGCTCGAGACGGCCCTCGAGACGCCCCTGTTCCACCGCCAGGGGCGCCGGCTGGTGCTCACCGATCGGGGGCGCACGGTGCTCGCCTATGCCGACGAGATCTTCTCTCTCGGGGCCGAGCTGCGAGAGGCCGTGGCCAGCGAGAGCGGCGGGGAGGGCGTCGCCCTGCGCACCCGGGTGGGGGTGGCCGACATCCTGCCGCGGCTGCTGGCCTGGCACTTTCTCGAGGCGGCCATCGACATGGACCAGGAGGTCCACCTGGTCTGTCGCAGCGACCGGCCCGAGCGCCTCGTGGCGGATCTGGCCCTCCACGAGCTCGACATCGTGCTCACCGACGCGCCGGTCGGCCTCGCCCGGGGCGTGCGCGCCCACACCCACCCCCTCGGCAGCAGCGGCGTCGACATCTTCGCGGCCCCTGCCCTCGCCCAGCGGCTGCGCCGGGGCTGGCCCGACAGCCTCGCCGGCACCCCCATGCTGCTGCCCAGCGAGGGCACCACCCTGCGGCGCACCCTCGACCTCTGGTTCGCCAACCGCAAGCTGCGGCCCCTGATCGTCGGAGAGTTCGACGACAGCGCCCTGCTCAAGGCCTTCGGCGAGGCGGGGGTGGGCTGCTTCGCCATGGCCTCGGTGCTCGCCGACGATCTGGCCCGGCGCTACGGCGTCGAGTCGGTGGGCCGCCTCGAGGGCGTCGAGGAGCGGCTCTTCGCCGTCACCATGAGCCGCAAGCCGCCCCACGCCGCCGTGCGCCACATGCTCGCCGCCGCCCGGGCCACGCTGTCGCCGAACGAGGGCGGCGGCCCTTCGGTCTGAGCGAAAGAAAAGCCGCTCCCGGGGCCCCCACCGCCGGGAGCCGCCGCCGGGCTGGGTTAGCCCAGGCGGACCTCTCGACCCCGGAGCCGTCCATGTCCCACTCGCCCGCCGACGTCACCCGCCACATCCGCCAGCCCGGAGTGGTCGGCTGGACGACCCTCGCCCGCGTGCTGGTCGACGGCACCCTCTCCTGTGTCGACGGCCGCGAGCCCGGCCAGGTGCTGGGCACCCCCGGGGGCGACGCGGGCGAGCTGCTGGTGGCCCTGGCCACCGTCGAGCAGCTTGCGGATGCGCCCATCGAAGATGATGAGCTGGTGCGGATCCTCGACCGCTACCTGGCCCACTTCGGCCGCTTCTACATGCACACCGACAGCCACGCCATCGACCACCTCGGCGCGGCGCTGGCCCAGGATCCCGCCTTCGCCGGCCTCGACCTCTCGGCCCCCGGCGCCACCGAGGCCCTGGTGCGCGCCCCCGGCGATCACGCGGCGGCCCTGCTGCCCCACCTGATCGCCCCCGACAACGTCGGCTGCGGCCACCTCAAGCTCATCCTCAAGCACCCCGACGACTACGGCGTGCGCCAGGGCCTGGCCCAGCAGTTCATCGCGGCGGTCTTCCGGGCCCTCTGGGCCGGCGCCGACATCCACTACGTCGTGCTCCAGGGCGACCACGCCGAGGGCGCCGTGGTCCAGATCACCGCCGGCAAGGGCATGCTGGCCCACAGCCGGGTGCCGACGGTGGCCCCCTGCCACGGCGAGAGCCAGATCTTCGTCGCCCACCCCGAGGTCGTCGGCTGGCTGCGCAGCCAGATCGCCCACTTCCTCGTGGCCGAGCAGCCCGTCGTGAAGGACGTCGACCCGGACGACCTCACCGACGCCATCCAGGATCTGGCCGGGGTCCAGCTGGGCGAGACCCTCGGCCACCTGGCCAAGGGCAAGCCGGTCTACGAGGCCCGCGTCACCGAGAGCGGTGTCGTCCAGGTCACCAGCTGAAGCCCCGGCGGGGCCCCGCCCTCAGTGCCAGGCCACCGCGTGGCTGTGGCCCCGCGCCCGGTCGTCGCCCCGCTCTCGGTCGTGCCCCCGCTTCCGGTCGTGCCCGTGGCCCGGCCCCTGGGACCGGGGCGGGCGCCCGACCGCGAGCTCGACTGCGTGGTCTTCCTCGACCCACACCCGCTGGGTCGCGACGGTGCGCCCGCCCGCGTCCACCAGCGTGACGGTGTGGGCGCCGGCCACCAGGGCCAGGCTGCGGTCGCTCTCGGCGGCGAGGGAGCCCGCCTCCCGGTCGTCCACCCACACCCAGAGCGGTGCGCGGCCCCGGTTGGCGAGGGCGACCGTGCCCACCGCGACGCGCGCCTCGAAGCGGCCGCCCCGGCGGGCGTCGACCCGGATCTGCTGCTGGTCGCGCCAGCCGCTCTCGCCCACCAGCGCGAGGCGGGCCGTGCCGACGGGCACCAGCACCCGCACTGTGCCCTCGGCGGGCACCTCGCCGAGGGCGTGCACGAGGCGGCCGGCGGTGTGGAGGATGCGGGCGGGCTCGGGCGCCGGGTTGTGGACCTGGACGAGGGCCGCCGCAGGGGTGGCGAGCCGCAGGGCCTCGGCCTCCCCGCCGTCCAGCACCAGGCTGTGGCGGTCGACCTCCACGGCCTCTCCGAACCACCGGGCCCAGACCGTCACCGTGTAGCGCCCCGGCGGCAGCGAGACGGAGAGCGCCGCCCCGGGCGCCACGGCCTCGGCGCGCCGCACCCGCTGGCTGGCCGACCGGCCCTCGACCCACACGGTGAGGGGAGATCGGAAGAGCGTCGTGGAGGGA
>CAXQUZ010000391.1:0-5660 GCA_964226865.1 Myxococcota bacterium
GCCGCCGACACGGGCGACTGCGCCGACGCGGTGGATCCGCTGCTGCGCCTGTCCCAGGCCCGGGCGCGGCTGCTCGGGGGCGACCCGGCCGGGGCCCTGGCGGCCCTCGCCCAGGGCGGCCCGGCCCGCGACGCCTGGCCGGGCCGCTTCCTGGTGGCCGCCCGCGCCCACGAGGAGCTGGGCGACCGCGACGCCGCCTGGGCCGCCCTCGACCGGGGCCTCGACCGCCACCCCGACAGCGCCGAGCTCTGGCGCCAGCAGCTCTTCCTGCTCGTGCGCATGGGCCTCTTCGTCGAGGCGGGGGACCGGGCCGCGGACCGGGCGGCGGCGGGGGCCCTCGGCCTCGACGACACCCTGGTCATCGGCGAGGCCCTGCGCAAGGCTGGCGCCCTCGACCGGGCCGCGGCCCTGCTCGAGGCTGCCCGCCTGCGCCACCCCGGTGCCCTGGCTCCCACCCTGCGCCTCGCCGCGGTCCACAAGGACGCCGGGCGCCCCCTCGCCGCGGCCCGGCTGCTCCAGGAGGCCGCCGCCGTCGAGCCGAAGTGGGCGCTGGCGGCCGCCGAGCTGTACCGGGCCGCCGGCCGGCCCGCCCAGGCCCTCTACCTGAACGCCCAGGTGTTGGACCCCACCGAGAAGGCCCAGCAGCGCTTCGGTCTGCTGCTGGACCAGGGCGACTTCGAGCGGGCGGTGGCCCTGGCTCCGCGCCTGGAGCGGGCGGGGCTGGTCCAGGCCGACGAGTCCCTCCGCTACGGCCTCGCCTACGCCTGGTTCCAGGTGGGGGAGGGGGCCCGGGCCGACGCCCTGCTCTCGGGCATCGCCGACCCGCGCATCTTCTCGGATGCCCTCGCCCTCCGGGCGGCCATCGCCCGCTGCCAGGACCAACCGGAGCTGTGCCCATGATGTCGTGTGCTGGGCTGTTCTCGCTGCTCGCTCTCGCCGGCTCGGCGGCCCGGGCCGACGGCACCGTCACGGGCGTGGTCTTCGACGGGCCCGGCGGGGCCCCCGTGCCCGGGCTGCGCCTGTCGGTGGCCGGCACGACCGCCACGGCGACCACCGACGCGGACGGGGCCTTCTCGCTCGTGCTGCCGGCGGGCACCTGGCGCGTCGACCTCCAGGGCACCGTGGCGGGGGTGCTGCGGGTGCCGGTGGCCGACGGGGCCTCGACCGAGCTGCTCGTCGCCGCCTACGCGGACGGCCGGCTGCCGGTGGTGATGGTGGAGGGGCCCGGGGCCGGGGCCGCAGCGCCGGCGGCCGACCCGACCCAGCCCGCGGTGCCCCTCTCAGGCCGGGTGGTCGGCGAGGACGGCCGCCCCCTCGCTGGCGCCCGCATCTTCGTGCGCGGCCAGACCGCCGAGGCCCGGAGCGACGCGGGCGGGCGCTTCTCGCTGGAGCTGCCGGCCGGCAGCCACACCCTCTCGGTGCTGCGCCAGGGCCACGCGAGCCGCACCGTGGCCGCGCTGGCGCTCCCCCTCGACCCCTCCCGGCCCGTCCCAGCGGGCGCGCGCTTTTCTCAAGACGGCGTGTTCGAGATTGTTCTCGTCGACGCGGGCGTGGCGTTGGCCGACTTCTCGGTGCGGGTGCCCCGGGTCGAGGGCGGGGCCGCCACCCTGCTGGCCGAGCGCCAGGCAGGCAGCGACCTGGTCGACAGCCTGAGCGCCGAAGAGATGGCCCGGCGGGGCGACTCCAGCGCGGCCGCCGCCCTCGGGCGGGTCACGGGCCTCACCGTCGTGGGCGGCAAATTCGTCTACGTGCGCGGCATGGGCGAGCGCTACTCGGCGACCCTGCTCAACGGCAGCAACCTGCCCAGCCCCGAGCCCGAGCGGCGGGTGGTGCCCCTCGACCTCTTCCCCACCTCGATGCTCGAGAGCGTCGTGGTCCAGAAGACCTTCTCGCCCTCCACCCCGGCGGAGTTCGGCGGCGGCATGGTGCGCCTGCGCACCCGGGGCATCCCCGAGAAGCCTCTGCTGTCGCTCAAGGTCAGCGGGCGCTACGTCCAGGGCACGAGCCTCCAGCAGGGCCCCATGTCCCAGGGCGGCACCCGGGACTTCTTCGGCTGGGACGACGGCGGGCGCGCCATGCCCGCGGCCCTGGCCCGGGCGACCAAGGACCAGAAGCTCGTCCTCGAGAGCCGCTTCAAGGACGGCTTCACCGGCGAGGAGCTCGACGAGCTCGGCGCCTCCCTCGACGCCCGGCGCTGGCGGGTGGTGGACGGCCGCACCCTGCCCGACCTGGGCACCTCCATCAGCGCCGGCCGGGGCTTCGACATCGGGGCCGACAGCGCCGTCGGGGTGCTCGGTGGCCTGAGCTTCTCGAACGCCTGGGAGAAGCGCGACTACACCCACCGCTACCTGAACACCCGCGACGGCAGCCTCTACGTCCAGAACCGCTACGACTTCGAAGACCTGTCGAACCAGGTCCGGCTCGGCGCGATGGGGGTGCTCGAGGGCCGCATCCACGCCGACCACCGGGTGCGCTACACGGGGCTGCTCGTCCGCGACAGCGAAGACATGGCCCGGCGCTACGGCGGCATCAACGAGGACTTCGGCGCCGACATCGCCGTGACCCGGGTGGACTGGGTCGAGCGCCAGCTCTTCCTCCAGCAGCTCAGCGGCGAGCACCGCTTCGCCGGGCTCGGGGGCCTCGAGCTGGACTGGCGCGGCAGCCTCTCCCGGGCCCACCGCGACCAGCCCGACCGGCGCGACCTCATCCTCGAGCAGAGCACCGAGACCGACGACTGGTTCCTGCGCACCCAGGGCGGCGGCAACGGCAGCCTCTTCTCGGCCCTCAGCGACGAGAACATCGACGCGGGGGCCGATCTGCGCATGCCCTGGGGCGCCCGGGACGACGACCCGGAGCGGCTCGGTGGCTGGGGCGGCGAGGTGGCCGTGGGCGGGGCGGTCGTGGCCCGCAGCCGCAGCGTCGGCACCCGGCGCTTCTCCTACGACGTCGTCGGCGGCAGCGAGGGCTCGACCGACTTCATCTACAGCGACGACCCCGTCCAGATCTTCGACCCGGAGAACATCCGCGCCGACGGGCTGCGCATCGCCGAGACCACCCTCGAGACCGACAACTACCAGGCCCGGGCCGACCAGGCCGCCCAGTACCTCCAGCTCGACCTGCGGCTGCCCTGGGCCATGTCGCTGATGACGGGGGCCCGGCGGGAGGAGTCGCGGCAGACGGTGCGCACCCGTGACCCCTTCTCCGACACGGCCACCCCCGTGAACACCACCCTGCACCGCGTCGACGTCCTGCCGGCCCTCACCTTGACCCAGGGCATCCCCGTCCCGGCCGCGCGGGGCGAGATGCAGGTCCGGGCGGGCTACGGCCGCACCCTCAACCGCCCGGACTTCCGCGAGCTGTCGCCGGCGGTCTACTACGACGTGGTGGGCGGCCGAGAGACCCGGGGCGAGCCGTCCCTCGAGCGCGCCCTCATCGACAACCTCGACCTGCGCTGGGAGTGGTACCCCTCGCCCACCGAGTCGCTGAGCCTCGGGGTCTTCGCCAAGGCCTTCCAGGACCCCATCGAGTCGGTGGTGGTGGCGAGCATCGCGGCGCGCCAGACCTACACCAACGCCCGGGCGGCGACCAACCGGGGCATCGAGCTCGACCTGCGCAAGTCGCTGGGCTTCGGCAGCGGCACGGGCTGGGACGCGCTCTACCTCGCGGGCAACGGCGCCCTCATCCGCTCGGAGGTCGACCTGCGGGGCAGCACGGGCACCCAGACCAGCACGGTGCGGCCGCTCCAGGGCCAGTCCCCCTATGTGGTCAACCTGGGCCTCAGCTACGAGCCGCTCGACACGGCCGTGCCCCTGAGCGCCAGCCTGCTGCTGAACCGGGCGGGACCCCGCATCCTGGACGTCGGCGCCGAGGGCATTCCCGACGAGATCGAAGAGACGGGCACCCGCCTGGACGCCGTGGGCCAGGTCGGCCTCGGGGGCGGCTGGTCCCTGCGGGCCACGGGCCGGAACCTGCTCGACGCGACGACGACCCGCACGGTGGGCCCCCGGGTGGTGCGCACGGTGCAGGCGGGCTGGTCGGTGGGCCTGGGCCTGCGCTGGGAGGCCGGGAGCCGCCGCGACGGGGACGGGGACGGGGACGCGGGCTGAGCGGCCTGCGGTGTTGTCCGCACGGGGCCGGTGGCCCGGGTCACGGTTCGGTCATCGCTGGGTCGAACTGCGTCACGGGGGGCAAGACGGGCCCCAGCAGGCCTTAGTCCGTGTGTGACCCCCCGGGAGCTCCTGTGGTCGTGCCTGCCGCGAACATCCCCACCACCCAGCCGCCGCCCGCCGCCATGCTGCTGGCGGACGATGCCTACGAGCTGCTCCGCCGCCTCGACCCCGCCCGCCAGGCCGGGCTTCGGGTGGCGGCGGTGATGGACGAGGTCGCCGACCTCCAGGCCCGGCTCTCGCGCGCGACCGTCAGCATGGACGGCGCCAGCCCCGAGCTCGTGGCGCGGCTCGAGGCCCTCGCCCTCGCGCTCGACCCCACCATCGGCGCTCCCGAAGAGCTCCGGCGCGCGGCCACCCCGGCCTATGAGGCGCTGGCGGCCCTGCTGGCCCGGCGCGGTCGGCGGGTGCGGCGGCTGCGCCCCACGAACTACGCCCGCAACGTCTTCCACGTGCTCGGCGGCACGGCGGGCATGCTCATGGTCGAGGCGGTGCTGCCCCCGAGCTGGCTGCTGCCGGTGGCCGGGGCCATGGCCGCCTGGGCCTGGAGCATGGAGATCGGTCGGCGGGTCTGGCCGGGTGTCAATGCCCTGCTGATGAAGGTCTTCGGGCCGGTGGCCCACGCCCACGAGGCCGACCGGGTCAACTCCGCCACCTGGTTCTCCACCGCGCTGGTGCTGCTCGCGCTGACGGGCTCGGTGCCCGCGGCGGGGGTGGCCCTGGCTGTGCTCGGCTGGGCCGATCCGGCGGCGGCGCTGGTGGGGCGGCGCTTCGGGCGGCTGCCCCTGGTGAACGGCCGCACGGTCGAGGGCACGCTGACCTTCGCGGCGGTGGGCACGGTGGTGGCCTTCCTCGTGCTCAGCCTCTTCCACGGCGAGCTCGGGCTCTGGGCCCGGCTGGCCATGGCGGGCGGGGCGGCGGCGCCGGCGGCCGTGGCCGAGCTCTTCGCCCGGCGCATCGACGACAACCTCGCCATTCCCGTGACGGCGGCGGCGGGGCTGCTCTGCGCGGCGGCCATGTTCGGCTGAGCCGGCGGGGCCCCCTGGCCTGGATGCGCCAGCAGGGGGGGACGGTGGACCCCCGGCGGGCACTGGACTAGAGCGGTCGGCAGGCGGGCGCTGTGGGCCGCCGTGGAAGGGAGGGAGCGTGGCCGACCCGGTGGCCTGTCCGAGCTGTCGACGGCCCAACGCGGCCCACCGCGCGGCCTGTCTGTACTGCGGGGCCGCGATGCCGAACCCGACGGCGGCGCCGCCCCCGGCCGCCCGGGCGCTGCCGGCCGACCTCGACCAGCTCGTGCGCGAGGCGCTGGCGGGCGGCGGCGTGGGCAAGCTCAAGGCGGCGATGCTGGCCCGGGGCGGTCCGGCCTCCCCCGCGCCGGCCTCCCCCCCACCGGCGGCCCCCCGGTCGGCGGCCCTTCCCGTGGCGCGCCCGTCGCCCGTCCCCCGGCCGCCCGCTCCGGCCTGGCGCTCGGAAGCGGGGCGGGTCGGGCCAGAG
>CAXQUZ010000392.1:0-4238 GCA_964226865.1 Myxococcota bacterium
TCGCGCAGCACCATCACCGCGCCCAGCACGACGTCCCCGTCGAGGACCGGCGCGGTCGTGTGGTCGAAGAGCTGGGGGGGCGCCCCCGGACGCACGGCGGCCGCCCCCCGGCCGCGCACCACCTCGCGCCCCAGCCGGGCCCGCCGCAGGGCGCCCACCAGCGCGTCGGCGCCCATGCGCTCGCCGAGCAGCGTCTCGGCCGACTGGCCCACCGCCTCGGCGAGCCCCACCCCGGCCAGGGCAGCGGCCCGGGGGTTGATGAAGCCCACCCGGCCCACCGGATCGACCGCGATGACCCCGTCCCCGATCGAGGCCAGCGAGGTCTCGATCCAGCGGTCGCGGGCCCGCATGCGCCGCTCGAGCTGGTGGCGGCGCACGGCCACGTCCACCGCACAGCGCAGCTCTCCGGCCGCCGCCGGCTTGACCAGGTAGCCGTAGGGCGTCGTGGCCAGGGCCCGCGCGCGGGTGGCGGGGTCGTCGTGGGCCGTGAGGAAGACCACCGGGATCGACAGCGCGCCCATGAGCTCGCCGGCGAGGGCGACGCCGTCCCGGTCGCCGCGGATGCGGATGTCGACCAGGGCCACGTCGGGCGCCGCGTCCCGGGCACAGTCGAGGGCGGCGTCGGCCGTGCCCGCGATGCCCACCACCACGAGGCCCCCCGCCGAGAGCGACGCGGCGAGGTCGAGCGCGATGATGCGCTCGTCCTCCACAACCAAGACCCTGGCGGCATTCTCAACGGCCATCGACCACCTTCACCGGCCCCGGGAACCGGCACAGAAGATCCGACATGGCGCCCCCTCGGGCCCGGTGCGCCCGCCACCGGCGCACCCGCGAGAGGGGCGCGTCTCTGGAGGCCAGCGCCAGGGCCGCCCGCCGACCCTACCACGGGTGGCACACCATCGACACAGAGCGCGGCGGGGCCCCCGCCGGGCGCATCTGGCGTCCTCGGCCCTTGGCTGGCGGCCCCAAAGCCCCTACCTTGCAGCCGAGCACCGGAGCCCACCATGCCCGCCAAGCGCCCCACGGTCATCATCGAGTCCTGCCCCGACTACGACGTGGAGCGCATCCGGCGCATCGTCGGCGGGGGCCTCGTCCAGCTCGGGCTCTTCCCCCACGGCAAGACCCTCGTGAAGCCGAACTGCGTGGCCGCCGGCAAGCACTTCCCCCACGCCCACACCCGCCCCGAGTTCCTCGAGGGGGTGCTGATGGCGCTCCAGGACCGGGCCGCCAGCCCCGAGGCCCCCGCCGTCGAGAGCTGGACCCTCGGCGAGCGCTCGGGCATCACCATGCCCACCCGCTTCTGCTACAGCGAGGCGGGCTACCTGCCCATGCTCGAGCGCCGGGGGGTGGCCCCCAGCTACTTCGACGAAGAGCAGCAGGTCGAGATCCCGCTCTACCACCAGGGCCGGCTGCGCAGCTCGATGTTCTTCCCCGAGCCCATCGCCACGGCCGACTTCTTCGTCAACTGCCCCAAGTTCAAGGCCCACCCCTGGACCACGGTCACCTTCTCCCTCAAGAACTACATCGGCATCCAGGACGACCGCCACCGGCTCATCGACCACGACCACAAGCTCGACGAGAAGGTCGCCGACCTCCAGTACGCCATCCAGCCGCGCTTCATCGCCATCGACGCCATCACGGCCGGCGAGGGGCGCATGCTGACCCCCGTGCCCTTCGACCTCGGGCTGGTCATCATGGGCGACAACCAGGTCGCCTTCGACGTGGTCTGCTGCCACATCATCGGCATCGACCCCATGACCGTGCCCCACATCCGGCTCTGCGCCCAGCGGGGCTTCGGCCCGAGCTCTCTCGACGAGATCGACGTCGTCGGCGGGGTGTCGCTGGCCGAGGCCCAGGCCCGGGCCCAGGGCTTCGAGGTGGGCCTCATCCGGGTCGAGGACTACTTCGAGGGCACGAACATCCGGGCCTACGCCGGGCCGCCGCCGGGGGGCGCGGCCGACGACTACTGCTGGGGGGGCTGCCCGGGCGCGATGGAGGAGGCCATCGAGATCTTGCGCCTCTTCGATCCGCTGACCGACGAGAAGATGCCCCGCATCCACATCGTGTTCGGCGCCTACACGGGCCCCATCGACGCCAAGCCGGGCGAGACGGTCGTGTTCATCGGCGACTGCGCCACCTGGCAGGGCGAGCTGCGCGGCGACAAGGTCGAGATCCAGAGCCTCTACGTCGACCGCTCCGAGAAGAGCCCCCACGACGCCGCCGCCGACGACATCTTCCAGAAGGTCGGCGCCATGACCTGGCAGTTCGCCCGCCACCGCGAGGGCGACGTGATCCGGCTGGCGGGCTGCCCGGTCTCGGTGGCCGAGAACGTCCTGGCGCTCGTCAAGCTGGGCAAGCTCAAGAACCCCTACTTCGACCCGGGCCAGGCCATCCCCTTCGCCAACGCCTACTTCTCCTGGCGCACCCGCAAGGCCCTCAACCGGCTCCAGGGCCAGACCTACCAGCGCGCCGGTGCCACCCCCCGGGGCGCGGCCCGCCCCGCCCAGAACATCCCGCCCGAGGGCATTCCCACCCCCCTCGAGTACCCGAAGGGCTGACCGGGGAGGGCGGGGGCACGGGCGGCCTCAGTCGAGCACGGGCACCGCACCGTCCCCCTGGGTGACCGTCCAGCGGTAGCCGCTGCCCACGGTGACGGTCTCGGTGGTCGCGGCGGCGTCGGGCCAGGTGATGCGCACGGTGGCGGTGCACTGGTCGCCGAGGCCCAGGTGGAGCACCCGGTCGTCCTGGTTGCCCCACTGGCCCTGGCCGCCCGAGACCTGGGCCGAGCGCACGAGGCCGTTGGGGGTCTCGACCTCGACCCGGGCGCCGATGGCCAGCCGGTTCGCCGTGACCCCGTCCGCCCGCAGGTCGAGCTGGACCCAGTTCGCCTCGGCGCCGGTCTGGTTCTCGAAGAGGCGCACCTCGAAGGTGTCGCGGCAGTCGTCGTCGCAGCGCATCGAGGAGTGGCCGAGCACGATGTCGAGGTCGCCGTCGCGGTCGAAGTCGGCGACGGCGCTGCCGTGGCTGCGGGGCTGGTCGGGGCCGTCGGCCGGATCCACCAGCGAGAAGCGCCGCGGGGCGTCCTGGTGGAAGAGCAGCCCGCGGTTGTCGGGGTAGTCGGTGGCGCCGATCCAGACGTCCTGCCAGCCGTCGTTGTCGAAGTCGAAGACGCTGGCCGTGATGTCGCCGTGGTCCCAGGGCAGGGGCGCGGCCGGCCGCACGAGGCCCGTCTCGTCGCCGCCCGGGCGCACGAAGGCGATCTCGTCGCCGCCGGCATGGAAGAGCAGCTCGGAGGGGTCGGCGCTCTCGCCCACGTCCCAGTGCACGATCTCGGTGCTGAGGAGGTCGAAGTGGCCGTCGTTGTCGACATCGGCACAGACGGTGGCGCCGCTGTTGCCCCCGAGGCGGAAGGGCTCGCGGTCGTAGCGGTGGTCCCAGCGGAAGGCGTCGGCGTCGGTGCGGCAGGCGATGTGGGCCGGGGCGGGGACCCCGTCGCAGTCGGCGTCGTCGGGGTGGAGCTGGCAGTGGCAGCGGGCGCTCTCGTTGTCGCTCCAGTCGACCCGGTGGTCGTAGGCGTAGCCGCTGGCGACGCTGATGTTGTCGAAGCTGCCCGTGCCGTCGTTGCGCCAGAGGTGGTTGGGCGACCGGCCATAGGAGGAGCTGAGGAGCTCGGGGGCCCCGTCGCCGTTGAGATCGCAGGCGACCGCGGCCCAGGCGTAGGTGTGGGACAGGCCGAGGTTGAGGCTGCGCAGGCTGGACCAGGCGTCGGTGGCGAGGCCCCGGGCCCGGGAGAGGTAGGCGAAGGCGCCCGTGCCGTCGCCGATGAGCAGCCGGTCTTGGCCCGCCGCGCCCCCGACGCCGTACTGGGTGGTCCAGAGGTCGAGCCAGCCGTCGCGGTCGACGTCGACGAAGGCGGCGCCGTAGGGGGTGTCGCCGCTGGCCAGCCGCAGGTCGCTCTCGGCGGGGCCGAGGCTGAAGGTGCCGTCGCCGTTGTTCAGGGCCAGCTCGGAGGTCTCGGAGAGGGCGTCGGCGGCGTCGGGCACGCCGGTGTAGGCGTCGAGATCGCCGTCGTTGTCGACATCGCCCCAGACCTGGACGGGGCCAGGCCGCCCGCCGGGGGCGCCGTCGCGGCGGGGGAGCAGCCCGCTGGCCTCGGTCACGTCCTCGAAGCGGCCCGTGCCCGTGGTGCGCAGGAGCCAGACGCTGCGGCGGCCGCCCTCGCCGAAGTCCTCGTCGGC
>CAXQUZ010000393.1:0-25074 GCA_964226865.1 Myxococcota bacterium
GGCGGCCCGGCCCTGGCCCCCGGCCTCGGTGAGGCGGGCGGGCCACCCGCCGTCGCGGGGGGGGGTGCGCGCGCGCAGGGCGGTGCGGGGGGGCAGGGCCGGCGCCGGGGGTGGGGGGTGGAGGCGTTCTAGCGGCCCCGCCTGCCCACACCAGCGCAAGGTCTGCGTGCGAGACCTGCAGAAATGCACTCTTGATTGGATAACAAACGTTCGATATCATGGGCGCACCGGAGCCCACCAGGTCGCGCACCCACCCCTGGCGCCGCCACGCCGGCGCCCTCGCCCTGCCCACCCTGGCCCTCGCCGCCGCCGTGCTCGCCGGCGAGCTCGCCCTCTGGGCCAGCGTTCTCGCCGGGCTGCTGCCGCTGTGGGCCGGGGCGCTCGTCGCCACGCTGCTGGCCTACGTGGCCTTCACCCCCATGCACGACGCCAGCCACGGCGCCGTCGGCGGCCGCCCCCGCCACGCCTGGGCCGACACGGTCGTGGGCCACAGCATGGGGGTGCTGCTGCTCGCGCCCTTCGCGCTCTTTCGCACGATCCACCTGCGCCACCACGGGGCCACCAACCACCCCGAGCGCGACCCCGACTACTGGGTGAACGGCCAGACCGCCCTGGGCACGGCGGCCCGCTGCCTCACCATCGCCGGCCACTACTACTGGGTGGCCATCTGTGAGCTGCGCCGGCCCCGCTCGGGCATGCGGCGGGCCCTGCGGCCGGCACTGCTGGGCCTGGGCGCCCAGCTTGTGCTCGCCGCGGCCCTGGTCGCCGGGGGCCTCGGCGCCGAGCTGCTGGCCCTGTGGATCGGCCCGGCCGTGCTCGCGAGCGGGCTGCTCGCCTTCCTCTTCGACTGGCTGCCCCACCACCCCCACAGCGTGCGCGGCCGCGGCGCCGACACCCGGCTCATCCTCGTGCCGGGCCTCGCCCTGCCCCTGCTCAACCAGCACCTCCACCTCGTCCACCACCTCTACCCGCGGGTGCCCTTCTACCGCTACGGCGCGCTGTTCTCCGAGATCCAGCCCGAGCTGGCCCAGGCGCCCGTGCTGCGCTGGCCCTGGTCCGGCGCCCCCGCCCCCGCCGACGAGCGCGCCGGCGGATAGGACGCCCCGCCCCCGTGCCCGAGGCCTGCATGCCGCGCCTGTCTTGCTCTCGTCCGACCCTGGTGCTGCTGCTCGCCCTGGCCGGCTGCCTGGACAGCGCGGCACCGTCGCCGTCCCCCGCAGTGCCGGCCCCCGCGGCCCCGTCACCCCCGGCGCCCGCCCCCGCCAGCGACCCGATCGTGGCCGCCCTCCAGGCCCAGCCCCTGGCGCTCACCCACCACGCCCGCTGCCGCATGGACTGCCGCCACATCTCCCAGGCTGAGCTCGAAGAGGTCCTGCGCGAAGGCGTTCTCGACCCAAGCCGGAGCCGCACGGACGGCCGCTGCCCGAGCCACGCGCTCGAGGACGAGGTGGGGAAGGGGCGCCGGCTGCGGGTGGTCTTCGCCGCCTGCCCCGACGAGACGCGGGTGGTGACGGCCATCGATCTCGACCGCTCCTGGGACTGTGCCTGCGACTGATCCCCCCCCACCCCGCCAAGGGGCTGGCGACTGGCCGCAGGGCATGGCACCGTCCGCCCGGTTCCACCCACCGGAGTGACGACATGCGACGACTGCCCCTGGTTCTGATGATGGCCTTCGCCGTGGCCTGCGGCGACAAGGACGGCGGCGACAGCGGTGTGGCCGAGGCCGACGCCGACGCCGACGCCGATGCCGACAGCGACACGGATGCAGACGCAGACGCAGATGCCGATGCCGACGCAGACGCCGATGCAGACGCGGACGCCGACGCAGACGCCGATGCAGACGCCGACGCAGACGCGGACGCCGACGCCGACGCCGACGCCGACGCGGACGCCGATGCCGATGCAGACGCCGACGCCGATGCCGACGCCGATGCAGACGCCGATGTCGCCAACGGCGAGACCATCTTCATGGGCTCCTGCGGCAGCGACTACTGCCACGGCCCGAACGGCGACTCGGGCGGCGCGCCCGACCTCTCGGTGCGGGTGCCGGCCCACACCGACGCCGAGCTGCTCGACCTGCTCGCCTCCGGCCAGGGCTACATGCCCGCCCAGGGCCTGAGCGCGAGCGACGCCGACGACGTGGTCGCCTACCTGCGCGCCACCTTCCCCTGAGCCCCGGGGGCCGGGCCCGCCGGGGGCTCAGCCCCGGTAGGCCTCGTCCTGCTCGATGCGGCTGAGCACCCAGTCGAAGTCGCCGGTCGTGATCTTGGCCCCGCAGTGGCCACAGACCCCGGCCATGCTCAGCTGGTCGAGGGGCGCCCCACAGGCCGGGCACTCGCCGGGCCCGTGGGCGACCGCCCGGTCCTGGGCGCCGATGGCCCGCACGAAGGTCCAGTACTCCGAGAAGATCCGGGGCGCGTCGCGGGAGCCGCCCACCACCTCCCCGGTGGCGACGCGCTCGGTCCAGTCGCGCATCTTGGCGAAGACCCGCACCACCACCCGCTCGGTCCAGGCGTCGCGGTCGACCCGCACCAGCCGCACGCACTGCACCTCGACGTCGGCCAGCCGGTTGGCGAGGCCGTCGCGGCGGTAGCGCGCCAGCCAGAAGCGGTGGACCTGGAAGAGGTTGTCGGACTGGAGGGCCCGGGTGGTCTCGAAGCGGCCCGCCGACCAGGCCGCCTGGAGCGCCCGGAAGGTGGTCGCGACCCGCTCCTCGAAGGCGTGCCAGTCGTGGTCGGGGTGGCGGGTGAGGAACTCGCGCTTGTGGAGGGCGAGCTGGGGGTCGAGCACGTCGGGGCGGTGGTAGCCGGGCTCGATGCCGCCGCCGGGGGCGAGCTGGGTGGGGCCGAGGTCGCGGTCTTCGAGCACCCGCAGCTCGTCGACGATCCAGTGGGAGGCGCCGTCCATGCGCGAGACCCCACAGGCGGGGCAGCGCCCGGCGAGATCCGGCTCTTCGACGGCCCCGCAGGCCGCGCAGCCGAGCACCCGCATGCGGTCGGGCCCGGGGCTGGTGAGGCCCGCCGCCCGCCCGAGCACCCAGCGCTCGCGCCGCAGGGCGTGCACGGGCCGGTCGTCGCGGGAGGTGGCCACGAGGTTGGCCTCGACCTCGACCGTGAGCTGGTCGCGGCCCCCGGAGGCGGCGACCCCGACGATGCGCACGGCACCGAAGATGACGTCGTCCACGGTCTTCAGGCGGCGCGCGCCCACGAGCTGGTCGCGGGCCTTCTCGGTGAACCAGGCCACGGGCGGGCCGTCCCCGCCCCCGGCCGCGTGGCGGCGGCCCCGGGCGTAGACGAGCTGGAAGAAGTCGATGAAGAGCACTTCAGAGAAGCCGCTGTCGCGGGCCCGCAGCGCCGCGAGGCCCGCCTCGGCCCGGGGGCGGGGCGCGTCGCGGCGGACCACCCGGGGGGGCTGGGTCGGGGTCGGCGCGAAGCCGCCACCGGACTCGCTCCAGCGCTTGACCACCACCACGGCCACCACCACGAGCAGCACGGGCACACCGATGGCGGGGTGCTCGATGAGCAGCCAGATGAGCAGGCCCGTGAGGTCGCCGCCGCCGCTGCTGCCGCCGCTGCTGCCGCCGCTGCTGCGGGAGCTGCCGCCGGAGTAGCTCTGGCCACCGCCGACCCGGGCCTCGGCCACGGCAGGCACCAGCAGGAGCAGCACCACGGCCGCCCCGGCGAGCAGCAGGGGGCCCGCGGGCCGGGCGGCGCGGGGGGGCAGGCGGGCCAGCAGCCACGCCAGGGGGGCCGACAGGAGGGGACGGCGGCTCATCGGCGGATCCGGGGCGCGTCGGGGAGCTCATCGGGGTTGTCGTCCGGGTCGGCCGGCAGCACCTCGGCCAGCATGCCCCCGAGGCTGCGCAGCCCGTCGAGGAAGTGGTCGAGGTCGCCCGGGCCCTCGGGGCCCCCAGGGCCCCCCCAGGCGAGGCCAGCGAGGCGCCCCGGCGGCAGGCGCGACTCGACCCCGCCGTCGGCCACCACCACCACCCGGTCCTCGAGGGCCGAGATGTAGATGAGCACCCCCGTGCGGGCGCGGGTGCCGTGGACCGACTCCTCGTGGAAGGCCGCCGCCGCCGCCGCCGCCACGGCCCGGCGCTGTTCGTCGGGGGGCACGAGGCGGTGGAGCAGCTGGGGGCTGTGGTGGGCCAGCCAGGCGCCGCCGAGGCCGAGCACGGGCAGCTCGAGGGGCAGCCAGAGGCCCGAGAACTCGAGGGGCGACCACAGCACGAAGGCCAGACCGATCCAGGCCAAGACCGCCCCCACCAGCGCCGAGACGCGGGCATAGGGGGCCGATCGGGAGGCCGCCACCACCACCAGCTCGGCGGAGGTGGCGCGCTCGACCTCGGCCACCACCGCCGAGACGGCCGCCGAGAAACGCGCATCGGTCTGGAGCATCGCACCTCCGGGAGCCCGCGGCGGGCCGGCCCTCTCGCTAACGTGGCGCGCCCGCCGCCGGGGGCACCGGAGCGCCGCCGACCCCGGAGGCCCTGCCCGACGGGGCCGCCCTGGCCACGCCCCAAGGCGGCCCCGACCCTGTACATCCGAGGCCCCAGATGGCCCACTCGGGCCACCGACCCCTCCCGCCTGGAGCCCCCAATGAGCACCCGCGAGCTGCGCCGCCGCATCGTCCACACCCTCCGCGACACTGGGGGGCTGCTCGGGGCGGCCGCCTTCGCCGAGCTGCTCATCTACGCCCGCCGGGGCTGGCTGACCGCGGGCGAGAAGACCCTGCTGGTCCAGCCCGCCGCCCTCGTGGCCAGCGACCCGGTGCTGGCCGCGGCCGGCCTGGGGCTGGGGGATCTCCGCTACGAAGACGGCGTGGTGGAGACCATTCTCGAACATGCCCAGACCTGGGGCATCCCCGCCGCCCTGGGCCCCAACGCCGCCGCCCGCCCGCCCGCCGCGGATGCCGACACCGACACCGACACCGACACCGAAGCCGACACGGGCCGGGGCCGGGGCCCCCTCTTCGCCGACGCGGTCGACCTCGGCGATCCCCTCGACTGGACCCTGCGCACCGCCGGCGCCGACGTGGCCTTCTCCACCCGGGCCCACGGCCGGCGCTGGCCCGCCCTGGTGATGACCCGCCCCCGCTTCGCCGATCCCGCCGCCGACGCCCCGGCCCCCCACCAGCGCCACCGCGACCGCATCCGGGCCGCCGCCGACGCGCCCGCCCTCGCGGCCGTGCTCGCAGACATCGTGGCCGAGGAGGCCGACTGGTTCTCGGCCGCCGGGCTGCCCGCCGAGGGCCGCAGCCCGGGCCGGGTCCAGAACCGGCGCTTCGGGGTCCAGAGCCTGCGCCGCACGGCCTTCCTCGACGGGGTGCGCGACCTCTGCATCGGGCGCCCGGGGGTGGGCCTGGCCGTGCACCGGGTGGTGGCCGAGCTGCGCGACGACATGCTCCACGGCCGCGACCACCAGATGGCCACCGGCCGCCACGAGAACTACTGGCCCTACTGGAAGAACTTCGTCGGGGTGCTCGAGACGCTGGGCCGCCAGCTCCCCGACGACAGCCCCGGGGCCGGCGCCCTGCGCAACCGGGTGCGCGACCTGCTGCGGCGCAAGCACGTCTTCGGCTACCAGCGGGCCATCGACGAGCAGGACGCCGAGACCACCCTCGGCGGCGTCGTCGTCGTCCAGCCCCCCCACAGCCGGGGCCCGGGCCGCCGGGCGAGCCTCGTGCCGGGCGCCAGCGTCTGGGCGCCCCGCTACGAGACCCTCCAGCTCGCCGAGCACGGGCTGCCCGCCGCCCATGCAGCCCTCGCCGGCGCCCCCGTCTACCGCCACGCGGCCGACGACCTGCGCTTCGACGTGGCCCCCGCGCCCGGCGCCGCCGTCGCCTGGGAGCCGGGGGCTGCCGTGCCCCCCGCCCTGCTGCCCCACGTCCAGGCCACCCCCGTGCCCGCCGACGATCCCCTCGGGCTGCGTGCCCCCCTGCCCGGCGAGCGGCTGCGCACGGGCCTGCCCCTCGACTGGAACCGCTCGGGCCAGATCCAGGTGGCGCCCATCCAGATCGGCTGGTGGGGCCACTGCCACAACGAGGCGCCCGCCAACGCGCTGGGCATGGACCCCCAGAAGCCCGTGACCCTCTACCGGGCCGAGCGCTCCCTGCCCGCCGACCGGGCCCAGGCCCGCTACGACATCGAGGACTGCTGGGACATCGTGGGCGCCTTCACCTCCGACCACGAGGGCGCCCGCATCCGCGACCCGCGCACGGGCCGGGTGAGCAGCCCCGGCTACGTCGTGCTCGGCAGCGGCGGCCACCGCCCCACCCGGGTCGACCGCACCAGCTTCGTGGGCAACCGCAACAACGGGGGCCACTGGTTCGAGGTGGTGCCCGACATCGCCGGGGGCCGCCGGGTGCGGGTGGATGCCGAGGTCACCGAGATCTGGGGCCTCGAAGACCCCACCCACCGCTACCCCGTGGCCGGCGCCCGGTTCCGCCGCGACATCGAGCAGCCCGACGGCGGCTTCGCCCCCAACCCGGACTGGGTCGAGGCCAAGATGGCCGATGACGACGTCATCACCGTCCAGGCCGCCGGCCGTCGCATGACCCTCGAGACCCGCTTCATCACCTTCGACGACCAGGGCCACCGGGTCGAGCGCACGGCCACGGTCGCCCTGGATCCGGCCGCCCCCGGCTGGGTCAAGCTGGCCGACGAGGTGGAGCACGTGGCGCCCGGCGGCGGCGGCCGGCTGGTCGAGCACTGGTACGAGCCTGCGGCCCAGCGCTACCGGGCCGTCGCCGTGCACGTCCACGCGGTCGACGGCCAGTGGCAGCGCGAGACCACCACCACCCGCGAGGCGGCCGCCACCGCCGTGACCGCCTCCCAGGAGACCACCTACGACTCGGTGGTCGAGCTCGACGCCTACGTCGTCGCCGACATGGGGCTGCCCCTCACCTTCGACACCTCGAGCGGCCAGGCCGTCTGGAACTACCCGGTCGACCGGCTGCGCCGGGACCGGCTCCGCCGCATCACCCGCGAAGAGAACGGCGTCGCCTACACCTACACGACCATCCAGCTGCACTTCACCACGGTCGGCGGGCCCGCCGGCCAGCCCCGCTACATCCTCAAGCGCGACCCCCACGGCCGGGTGGTGCGGGCCCTGGCCCTCGATCCGATGCCCGACTTCGCCTTCCGCAACGAGCTGTGGGTCTGTGCGCCGCTGGCCGAAGACCACAGCGGCCAGCCCGCCGTCAACCTGCGCGGGCTCACGGCCGGCTACCTCACGGCCCCCGACGGCCAGTCGCTGGTGACCGAGCTCTGGGAGCGCCAGGCCATCGTGCTCTACGCTTCGATGTCCGATGCCACGCCCGCCGACCACGCCTGGCTCTTCGAGACCACGGACGGCCGGCTGCTCAGCTTCCCCGACGCCGACCGCTTCGCTGCGGCCGTCGCCGCCGACCGGGCCCAGCGCGGCCCCGCGCCCCTGGTCTGAGCCCCACCCCCCACCGGAGATCCCGTGACCATCAGCCTGGACGACCGCTTCGCCCCCTTCCGTGCCCGCATGGAGGCGGCGGGGGTGCCCCCGGTGGCCATCGCGACCTTCCGCGCCCACTACGCCGCCCTCGTGGCCGGCGACACGGGCGAGCTGCCCGAGGCCGAGATCTCGCCCGTGGCGGCCCTGCCCGACGCCGAGGCCCTGCCCGAGGAGCTCGCCGAGACGGGCCGCAAGATGCTCTCCAGCACGGTGTTCTTGAAGCTCAACGGCGGCCTCGGCACGAGCATGGGCCTCGACCGGGCCAAGTCGCTGCTGCCCGTGAAGGGGGCCCTGCGCTTCCTCGACCTCATCGCCCGCCAGGCCCGCCACGCGGGCAGCCCGCTGCTGCTGATGAACAGCTTCCGCACCCGGGCCGACACCCTCGCCGCCCTCGCCGACGCCCCGGACCTGGCCGCAGCGGGGCTGCCCCTCGACTTCCTCCAGCACCGGGTGCCGAAGGTCGACGCGGCCACCCTGGCGCCGGCCACCGCAGCGGACGAGGCCCTGACCTGGTGCCCCCCCGGCCACGGCGACCTCTACACGGCCCTCGTGACCCGCGGGCTGCTCGGCCAGCTGCGCGCCGCCGGCTACCGGCGCCTCTTCGTGAGCAACTCCGACAACCTGGGCGCCACCCTCGACCCGCGCATCCTCGGCTGGATGGCCCAGCAGCAGCTGCCCTTCCTCATGGAGGTGGCCGACCGCACCGAGGCCGACCGCAAGGGGGGCCACCTCGCCCGCCGCGGAGGCCCCACGGGCCCGCTGCTGCTGCGCGAGGTCGCCCAGTGCCCCGCCGCCGACCTGGGCGCCTTCCAAGACACCGCCCGCCACCGCTACTTCAACACGAACAACCTGTGGATCGACCTCGACGCCCTCCAGGCGCGCATCGACGCCCACGGTCCCGTCGTGCTGCCGCTCATCCGCAACCAGAAGACGGTCGACCCCCGCGACCCCGGCTCGGCCCGGGTCTTCCAGCTCGAGACCGCCATGGGCGCCGCCATCGCCATCTTCGACGGGGCCCAGGCCATCCGGGTGCCGCGCCGGCGGCTCGTGCCCGTCAAGACCACCGGCGACCTGCTCCGGGTGCGCAGCGACGCCACCCGCCTCGAGGACGACGGCCGCCTCGTGCCCACCACGGCCCACACGGTCACGGTGACCCTCGACCCGCGCCACTACAAGCTCGTGGGCCAGCTCGACGCCCGCTTCCCCGGGGGCCCGCCCTCGCTGGTGGGCGCGACCCGCTTCGCCGTCGAGGGCGACGTGGTCTTCGGGGCCGGCTGTGTGGTCGAGGGCGAGGCGCGGGTGGTCGGGCCGGCCGAGGGCCAGGGCCGCATCGCCCCGGGCACCGTGCTCCGCGGCACGGTCCGCGCGCCCGCCGCCTGAGGCCGCCCGGGCGGGGCGGGCGACCGGCCGGGGGACGGCGCCTCAGTCGGTCGGCGGCGCAACCCGGGGGATGTCGGCGCAGATCTTCTCGATGAGCCGACACAGCCGGGCCCGCAGCGCCGGCGAGGGCTCGTCGCGGCGGAGCTGGGTCGAGAGCTGGCGGGCGAGCTCGGTGAGGCCCTCGTAGCCATAGGAGCCCGCGGCGCCGGCGATGCGGTGGACGAGCTCCCGGGCCGCCGCGACGTCGGGCGCCGCCGCGAGCTGGCGGGCGTTCTCGAGCAGGTCGTCGGCGAAGGCCGACAGCAGCCAGGCCGGCAGCGCCCGGGCCCCCACCCGGAGCTCGGTCTCGGTCCAGTCGAGGGGGGCGACCCGCTCGGCGAGGGCCAGCACCAGCTCGGCGGGCGGCATGGGCTTCTGGAGCACGTCGAGCATGCCCACGTCCAGGCAGCGGTTGCGCTCGTCTTGGAGGCCGTGGGCCGTGAAGCCGAGGATGGAGGGCGGCGGGACCTGCATCGGCGGGCGCCCGTCGGCGCCGAGGATGAGCCGGGTCGCGCCGATTCCGTCGAGGATCGGCATGCGCACGTCCATCAGGATGACATCCCACTGGCGCTCGCGCACGGCCTCGACCGCCTCGTCCCCGTTGGCGGCCAGCCCCACCTCGTGGCCGGCCCGCGACAGGGCCCAGGAGGCCAGGCGCCGGTTGGCCCGGTCGTCGTCCACCACGAGCACCCGCAGGGGCACGGCACGGCCCGCGGCCCGGCGGGGCGCCAGCGTGACGGGCACCGAGATGCCGGCCTCGGAGGCGTCGCCGGGAAGGTGGACCGTGCCGCCGAGCAGCTCGACCGAGGCCATGAGCAGGTGGGCCGCCATCGGGCTCTCGGTGGGCTCGCGGCTGGCGAGGGCCGTGCCGGCGTGGTCTTCGTCGACCCGCACCCGCAGGTGGAGCACGCCCTCGGCGGGGGTGCGGGCCTCGAGCTCGGCCGCCAGCACGAGGGGCAGCCCCCCGAGGTCTTCGGCCACCGCGTCGAGCAGGTGGGTGGTGGCGGACTGGACGCCCTCGCGGTCGAGCTGGCAGCGCAGCCCGGGCACCACCTCGACGGTCACGACCCGTCCTGTGCTCTCGACGGCCGCCGCGAGCAGCGGCGCGAGCGCACAGAGCTCCCGGGCCCGGGCCCCGGCGCCGGACTGGGCGTCGGTGCGGGCCACGAGGTCGAGCACGCTGCTGACGAGCCGGTCGAGGCGGACGAGGCTGCCCTGGGCCTGGGCGAGCAGCTCGCGGGCCTCGCCGAGGGTCTGGGCCTGCTCGACCTGGGCGAGCGAGCCCTTGAGCCCGTGGAGGGGGGTGCGCAGCTCGTGGCTGAGCGAGCTCAGCAGGTCGCGGCTCAGGGCCCGGGAGTGGGCGGCCTCGCGGGCGGTCTGCTGGAGCAGCTGGACGAGCTCTTGGGAGGCGGTGAGGTCTTGCTGGTGGGCGCGCAGCGACAGGAGCACGTCGACGCTGGCGTCGTGGGGGGCCAGATCGGCCACCGTCAGGCCGAGGTCTTGGAGACTCTGGAGGTCGTCGAGCACGGGCGAGCCGAGGAAGGCCCGGCGGCCCTGGCCCACGGCGGCGAGCTGGCCCCGGAGCCGCAGCTTGCGGCGGTTGTGGCGGAGCACGACGAGGGCGGCCGGGTAGAGCGGCACGCCGAAGGGGCCCTCGCTGCCCGCCGGACGCTCGAGGGTGAAGTGGTCGGTCCAGGGGTCGCCCACCTTCAGCTCGGGCACCAGCCGGCGCAGCCCCGCGCCCCAGGCCGTGATGGCCCCGTCGGAGGCGAGGGTCAGGAAGAAGGGGAAGGCCTGGTGGAAGGCGGCCCCAGAGAGGTGGGGCGCCTCGGCCGCGCCGCTCCGGGGACGCCGCCGGGGGCGGTCCCAGGCGATCTCGTCCGGGTCTGCGCCGGGAGCGGCAGCGCTGGCGCCCGGGGCCGGAGGGGCATCGCGTGGGGCCCGCGAGGGCTTGGCTTGGCTGCTCATCGCGCTGGTCTCGGCGAAGTGGAGGAGGCGGGGCGGCGCCGGTGCGCCGTCCTGCAGCGTGGGTCGCGGCACCGCCCGGGCGGGCCGTGCTGGCCGGTCTCTCGGCGGCCGCTTGGGCACAAGACGGCGGCACCGAGAGCCTGGACAGACCCACGACACGTTCTTCATAGAATGGTGCGGCCCCCCCGTGCACGGGAATTTGTTCCCCATCGACCGGGAGAAATTCTCAAGCAATGCAGTCCCGGGCCAGATTGAAGGGAGAAGGTGGGCAGCGGAGACGGCGCCGCGGCCCCCCTCGGGAGCCCCCGATGTTCGATGACCATCGCCCCCGTGCGCACGCCCCCGTGCTCGACGACGATCCGGATCCCACCGGGACCGCAGGCGGGGCCGCCCCCCTCCGGCGCGGCCCGGCGCCGCGGCTGCTGGTCGTGGACGACGACCCGTCGATGGCCCGGCTCTTCGCCCACCTCGCCCGCTGCGCCGGCGCCGCCCCCACGGTCTGCCAGAGCGCCGGTGCCGCCCTCGCCCGCACCGACCTCTCGCACCACGCGGCGGCCCTCGTGGACGTGCACCTGCCCGACATCATGGGCCCCGCCTTGGTCCTCCAGCTGCGGGCCGCAGGCCTCGCGGGACCGATCGTGGCCGTCTCGGCGGACGACAGAGGGGGGGCCCGATCGCGTATGCTCCAGGCCGGCGCCGACACTTGGCTTGCCAAGCCGGTCGCCCCCTCCACCGTGCTGGCGGCCCTCACCCGGCTCCTGGCGCCCCGCTGAGCTGATCCCCCCCGACGCCGACCCGCCCATGCCCTCGATCCTCCTTGCGGACGACCACCGCATCGTGCGCCAAGGCATCCGCCTGACCATCGAACAGTTCGACGACTACCGGGTGATCGCCGAGGCCGAAGACGGCCGCTCGGCCCTCGAGCTCGCCGACGAACACCGCCCCGACGTCGTGCTGGTCGACATCGCCATGCCGGGCATGAACGGCATCGACCTCACCCGCGCCCTCTGCTCGGCCGACCCGCGGCGCCGGGTGCTGATCTTGTCCATGCACACCGAGAAGCGCTTCGTGCTCGATGCCTTCGCGGCCGGGGCCTCCGGCTATGTGGTCAAGACCGCCACCCCGGCCCAGCTCCGCAGCGCCATCGAGGCCGTGCTCGCGGGCCAGTCCTACATCAGCCCCGAGGTCTCGGGCATCGTGCTCGAAGAGATGACGGGGGGCAACGACAACAACCCCACCCGGCTGACCATCCGCGAGCGCCAGGTGCTCCAGCTGCTCACCGAGGGCCTCAACGCCAAGCAGGCCGCCGCCGAGCTGGGCATCTCCGACAAGACGGTGCACGCCTTCAGGGCCCAGATCATGCGCAAGCTCGACCTCCACTCGATGGCCGAGCTCACGAAGTACGCCATCCGGCACGGCATCACGACCCTCGACTGAGGCCCCGCCCGGCGGTCGTCGCGCCGTCCCGCCGCCGCCGGAGCACCACCCCCAGCGCCAGCAGCAGGGCAAGCCCGGGGGCCCCCGCCCCTGCGGTCGCACAGCCTCCGTCCTTGTCGGCCGGGGCGTCGCCGTCGGCCGGGTCTTCTGCCGGCGCGGGATCGGCGTCGGGGCGCCCGCTGTCGCCCGCCGTGCCGTCGTCGCTCCCGGGGCGCCCGCTGTCGTCCGGCCCGCCCGTGTCGGCCGGCGCCTCCCAGGCCTCGGTGGCCGAGACCGAGAAGCTGTGGGCCAAGAAGCCCGTCTCGTCGTCGCTGCCCGCGTCGTAGGGCGCGTTGAGGTAGTCCGCACCGGCCGAGGCCAGCGCCAGCCGCACCGTCGCCGTGCCCGAGAAGGGGGCCGTGGCGTGGGCGTGGAGGTCGAGATCGGTGGCGTGGCCGGCGGCGAGGGGGCCCGTGACCACCGTGCCGTGGCCCGTCGCCGTGTGGGCGCCCGCATCGGGCAAGACCACCGTGTCGCCCGGGCCGAAGGCGGTGGCCGTCCAGCCGCTGTCTTCGGTCTGCACGACCATGGCGGCCGGGTGGGTCAGCACGAGGGTGGCCTCTCCTTCGGCGCCCACGTTGCGCACGGCGAGGCTGAGCCAGCCCGCGTCGTCCATGGCGAGCGCCCCCGGGGCGGCCAGCCGGGGCACGGCGGTCTGCAGGGCCCGATCGGCAGCGAGGCGGCCGTTGGCCCGCACCAGCCCGTCGAGCTGGCCGTCGCGCTGGACGCTGGCCCGCAGCACCCGGGCGGTCTCGGCGGCCGTGAGCTCCGGGAAGGCCCCCCGCAGCAGCCCCGCCACCCCGGCCACCAGGGGCGCGGCGTAGCTGGTGCCGCTCGAGCTGTAGGTGTCGGTGTCGCTGGCCACCCCGAGGCTGCACAGCTCGACGCCCGGCGCGGCGAGGTCGACGGTGGTGGCCCCCCGGTGGGACCAGCTGTTCAGGGCGCCGTCGCGGAGGGTGCCCGCCACCGAGAGCACGTGGTCGCCGGGCGTGTTGGCCGGGTAGAGCGGGTAGCGGTCGTTGTCGGCCTCGGCGCAGTCGGCGCTGCCGCAGTTGCCGGCCGCGGCCACGAGCAGGATGTCGGTGGCGCCCAGCGCGGCGACGGCGGCGTCGAAGGCGGCCGTCGTCGAGGACGAGGCGATGGAGTAGTTGAGAACGCCCACCCCCAGGTCACCATCGGCGAGGTCAGCCATGGCCGCGGCCGCATAGGAGAAGTACATCGCGCCCGAGGCATCGGCGATCTTCTGGAGGTTCAGCCGCCCGCCGGGCAGCACCCCCACCCGCCCCACCCGGTTGTCGCCCCGGGCCGCCACGATGCCCGCGATGAAGGTGCCGTGGGCCGGCACCCCCACGTCCCACTCGACCTCGGGCACGGTGTCGACGTTGCCGTAGTCGAACTGGCCCGAGACCGTGCCCACGAGGTCTTCGTGGGTGAGCAGGAAGCCCGCGTCCTGCACGGCCACCACCGGCGCCGCCGCCGGGTCTGCCAGCGCCCAGGCCCGGTCCATGCCGATGTCGTCCAGGCCCCAGAGATCGGGGCAGTCGGTCGTGCCGTGGGCGTCGCTGACCGGCCCGGACTGCTGGGGGTCCCGGGGGATCCGCCGGTCCGGCTCGACCCAGCGCACCCCCGGCAGGGCCGCGAGGTCGCTGTGTTGGGTTGGGTCGTCCACCTCGGCAAGACAGAAGGCCGCCGTGCGCCAGCAGCGCACCGCACGGGCCCCCCGCTCGGCCAGGGTGGCGCGCAGCAGCGGCCATGCGGCGGGCGGGGCGCCGACGCTGAGGGTGTGGGGACCGGCGTGGGCGGCTGCCAACAACAACACTGCAAGCATGGGGGTCTCGCCGCGGGGGGGAACCGATGGGGGGGGGCCGGGGACCGGCCACAAAGCCTGCACACCGGTGCGAGCACAGGCTAACGGTTGGTCTGCACTGCTGTGGGCACAGCACCACGACGGGAGCCACCATGGTCCACGACGCCGCCGAGATTCCCGTCCTGCAGATCGCGGCCGACGGGGCCCTCGCGCCCTCACCGGCCTTCTCGGCCCAGCTCGGCTGGCCCCTCTCCGACGACGAGCAGGCCCGGGTGGTGGCGGCGGTCACCGGCTCTGCACCGGGGGCCCGCATGATCTCGGGCCTGCTCGAGCGCGGCGACGCCCGCTGGAGCGCCCTCGCCCACACCGACGCCGCCGGTGCGACCCGCCTCCAGCTCGCCCGCGACTGCCCCACAGCCTCTCGCGACACCCTGCTCGAGAGCGTTCTCGACGCCCTGCCCATCAACATCTTCCTCAAGGACGAGGCCGGTCGCCTCACCTTCGTCAACGACGCCACCTGCCGCACCATCGGCAAGGCCCGCCCGGCCATCCTCGGCCGCACCGACGAAGAGGTCTTCGGCCCGGAGGTCGGGCCCCGGCTGCGCCAGGCGGATCTCGACGCGATGGCCGACCCCGAGAACACCCTGCTCCACGAAGAAGAGCTCCAGGGCCCCGAGGGCCCGCGCTTCCTCATCGCGGGCAAGCGGCGCCTGCCGGGGCGCGACGCCCAGGGCCCGATGCTGCTGGGCTTCTCCATCGACATCACCGAGCGCAAGCGCCTCGAGCGGGCCCTCCATGCCCAGCGCAACTTCATGCGCCAGGTCATCGACACCGACCCCAACCTGATCTTCGTGAAGGACGGGGCCGGCAACTTCAGGCTGGTCAACCAGGCCGTCGCCGAGCTCTTCGGCACGACGGTCGAGGCCATCGAGCACCGCCCCAACGCCGAGGTCCACGACAACCAGGGCGAGGTCGAGGGCTACGCCGACGACGACCGCGCGGTCATCCGCAACGGCCAGACCATCCGCAAGGAAGAAACCGTCACCCGGGCCGACGGCACGACCCGCTGGTTCCAGACCATCAAGTGCCCCCTGTCCCTCGACCAGCAAGAGCCTCTCGTGCTCGGCATCTCGGTCGACATCACCGAGCGCCGCCACAACCTCGAGGCCGTGCGCGAGGCCCGCGACAGCGCCGAGGCCGCCTCCCGGGCGAAGACCGAGTTCCTGGCCACCATGAGCCACGAGATCCGCACGCCCATGAACGGCGTGATCGGCATGAGCGGGCTGCTGCTCGACACCTCCCTGACCAGCGAGCAGCGCCACTTCGCCCGCACCATCCGCGAGTCGGCGGTGGCCCTGCTCGACATCATCAATGACATCCTCGACTTCTCGAAGGTCGAGGCCGGCCGGCTCGAGCTCGAGCCCGTGCCCTTCGATGCGACCGGCCTCGTCCGGGGGGCGGTCGACATCATCTCGCCCCGGGCCCGCGACAAGGGCCTCGCGCTGGTCGAGGCGGTCGACCCGGGGGTGCCCGCCTGGCTCACGGGCGACGTGGGCCGCATCCGCCAGGTGCTCGTGAACCTGCTCGGCAACGCCGTGAAGTTCACCGAGCAGGGCTGGGTCGAGGTGCGGCTGCGCACCCACGAGGCCGACGGCCAGCTCTGGCTGCATGTCGAGGTGGAAGACACGGGCTCCGGCATCGAAGAGGCCAACCAGCAGGGCATCTTCGAGGCCTTCCGCCAGGGCGACAACACCGCAACACGCCAGCACGGCGGCACGGGCCTCGGCCTCGCCATCTCCCAGCGCCTCTGCGCCTGCATGGGCGGCCGCATCGGGGTCCACAGCGAGCCCGGCGACGGCAGCACCTTCTGGTTCGAGGTGCCGGTCGAGATCGCCACCGCGGGCCCCGCCCCCAGCTTCCAGGCCCCCGAGCTCGACGGGCTCCAGGTGCTCTGCATCTGCCCCGACGACGCGGGCCCCCACCCCGAGATGCCCGAGCGCCTGCGCGGCTGGGGCGCCCAGGTCCAGTGCTCGACGAGCGGCGCCGAGGGCCTCCAGATGCTGCTGATGAGCGCGGCCCGGGGCCCCCGCCCGGACGTGGTCGTGCTCCAACAGGACGTTCTCGAGCTCGCCCCTGCCATCTGCCACGCGCTCGTGGGCACCCTCGCCTCGGTCCAGCTGCTGGCCTTCGGCGACCCCCGGGCCCCCGCCCTGCGCCAGCTCCGCGAGCGCCTCTCGCGGCCCCTCCACGTCGTGCCGCCCCACCAGGAAGAGGTGCTGGCCGACGTGCTCGCCACCATCGCCGCCGGCCGCAGCCGCCCCCTGCCCGCCGTGCAGCGGGACGGGCCCATGCCCCGGGTGCTCGTGGCCGAAGACAACCCCGTCAACCAGGACGTCGCCCGGCTCATGCTCGAGCGCGAGGGCTACCGGGTCGACCTCGTGGCCAGCGGCCAGGAGGCCATCGAGGCCGTCCAGCGGGTGCCCTATGGCGTGGTGCTGATGGACGTCCAGATGCCCGGCATGAACGGCATCGAAGCCACCCGCAGCATCCGCAGCCTCCCGGGGGCCGCCAGCCAGGTGCCCATCGTGGCGATGACCGCCAACGTCATGAACGACTTCCGCAGCCGCTGCCTCGAGGCGGGCATGCAGGACTTCGTGGCCAAGCCCATCGACCGACGCAGCCTCCAGCGTGCCCTGCGCCGGGCCATCGACAGCCGGGGCGCCCCCCCTGCGGCCGCCCCCCGGAGCGCCGCCCCGGCCCCGCCTCCGCCCCGCGCCGCCGAGGGTGCCCCCGCCGCACTCGACGTGAGCCTCGCCGAGCTCGACAGCCTCGTGGCCGACCTGGGCGCCGGTGGGGTCCGCAGCCTCGTCCAGACCATGGAGCGGGACGGCCCCAGCCGCTGCAGCCGCATCGCCACCGGGCTGGCCGACAACGACCTGACCACGGCGCGGATCGAGGCCCACACCCTGCGCTCGGCGACCCGGGCCCTCGGCATGCGCGGCGTCGCGGCCCAGCTCCAGGAGCTCGAGTCCGCCGCCGAGTCGGGCGAGCTGGCCGCCGCACGGGCCGCCGGCGAGGGGCTCGGCGCGGCCCTCGACCGGGCCCTGGCGATCCTGCGCCACCACCTCGGCTGAGGCCCCGGCGACCGGTCACAGGATGTCTCGAGGGGCCGGAGGGCTGAGCCGCCAAGCCCGGCGCTGCGTCGGCCCTCCGTCTTCCGAGGAGAGCCCATGCCCCGCCCGCAGCCACGCACCGCCCCGTCCCCCGTCCTCCGGCGCCGCTGGCTGCGGCCCCCGGTCTCGCTGCTGCTGGTGCCCGCAGCCCTCGCCGCACCGGGCTGCGCGCCCGAGGCCGCGGCCCCCCTCAGCCTCGTCGAGGAGCTCGAGGTGGTGGAGGCCGCTGTGTCGGCCCAGCGGGCCGAGCGCATGGCCGGCGAGCTGGTGACCCTGAGCACGGGCTTCACCATCGGCGCCGGGGCCGAGGCGGTGCGCGACACCCTCGCCGACTGGCTCGAGAGCCAGCTGCCCTGCGCCACCGTCACCGTCGAGACCGCCCCGCCCGCCGACGATCCGACGGGCCCCCTGCTGCCGACCGTGGTGATGGACCTGGGCGCACCGGGCGACACCGGCTGCAGCTGGCGCGGGCGCACGTGGTCGGGGGTGCTCTCGGTGGGCGTGGCGGCGGTCGACCCCGACGCCCAGGCGCTCACCCTCGTCCACCGCTGGGAGGCCGTCGAGGACGGCACGGCCCAGCTCGACGGCGTGGCCACCGTGACCTGGGCGGCCACCGCGGCGGGCCCCACCCGCGCGGCCACCTACCGCCTCGACCACCAGCTCCACGACCTGCCCGCCACCCACACCACCGCCGAGGGCGCCACCACCCACCGGCCCCTCGCGGACGAGGGCACCGCCGGGGCCGCCTTCGCCACGGGCTTCGTCGCCGACGGGCTCCGCAGCTGGGAGGACCGGGCGGGCCGCAGCTGGACCCTCGAGATGGACACCCTCGCCGCCCGCTGGGTCGATCCCCTGCCCGAGTCGGGCACGGCGACGGTGCTCCACCCGAGCGGCAAGCTGGCGACCCTCACCTTCTCCCGCCAGGACGCCTCCACCATCCGGGTCGTGCTCACGGGCGGCGAGGCCGACCGGGTCTTCGACGTGGGCGCCACGGGCCTCGTCCGGGCGGTCGACTGAGCGGCGGGCCGGCGGCCGCCGGACTCAGAGGATCCAGGCGGCGCCGAGCAGCACGAGCTGGAAGAGGGCGCCCATGGTGAAGGCCTCGCGCCGGCTGCGGGCGACCGTGCCGATGACCGTTCCGAAGAGCACGTTCTCGAGCACGTTGGCCAGCCCGAAGCTGAGCAGGAAGGCCACCGGCATGCGCCCCATCGGCAGCAGCCCCGGCAGCACATTGTGGAGCAGCCCCCAGGCCAGCAGGCCCCCGAGGGCCGCGGCGGGGATGCGGTCGCTCTCGGCGAGCTGGGGCAGGTCGAGGGCGATGTCGCCGCGGTCGCTGCGGCGCAGCACCCGGGTCAGCAGCCAGCCGCTCGCCAGCGCCATGCCCAGCAGCTCGCCGGGCAGCAGGTGGGCGAGGTGGGCGGCGCGCAGGCCCGCGCCCTCGAGCATGAGCGGGATGGCCAGGTAGCAGAGGGCGAAGCTGGCCCCCAGCCAGGCCGCCGTGGCCCGCACGAAGGCCCGGGTGGGGACGGCGGTGTGGACCGCGGCAGCCCGGGTCTGGGCCCGGACGGCGTCGGTGCGGGCGGCCTCGCGCTCGAGGGCATCCAGCACGGCGGCCGATGGGGTGGGGGTGCGGTGGGTCGTCGCGGGGGATGAGAAGGCGTGCACGTTCACCTCGGCTTGCCCCCGACACCAGAGCCGGCCGGCCTGTTCCCCCGGCCCCGGCCGCGCGTGCCCCGACCGCGCACGGTGATACAGCGACCCTCTCTGGATCCCCCCGTCCCCGAGCGCCCATGCCCTCCCCCGCCGACCGGCGCCGCGCCCGGCTCACCGACGAGAAGGCCCTGCGCGACGGAGGCCGGCTGCTCTCTCTCGTCGGTGTGCTCGGCATCTTCGGCTTCACCGTCTGGGCCAGCTTCGTGGCCATGGGCAGCAGCCCGCCCCTCCCCGCCACGGTCTCGGCCGTGATGGCGGCCGTGCTGGCCGTGCCCCAGATCCTCGTCGGCCGCGGCATCTCCCAGCTCACCGCCCGCAGCCCCCTGCCCGCCCGGGTGGTCGGCGCCCTGAGCCTGCCCGCCTACCCCTTCGGCACCCTCGTGGGCGGCTGGCTGCTCTTCCACCTGCGCAAGCCCGAGATGCTCGCCCTGCTCAGCGACGACCACCAGGCCCTCGTCGCCGCCACCCCCGAGCTCACCCCCGTGCGGGGCAACGGCCCCATCGTGCTCGGGGTGATGCTGGCGGCGGGCATGCTCGCCTTCGGGGCCTTCTCGGCCATGGTGGTCTGAGCCCCCGGGCGGCTCAGAGGTTCTCGACCATGAGCGCCACGAGGCCGTCGGGGTCTTCGGCGTGGAGCCAGTGGCCGACCGCCGGCATCGTGTGGACGGTGGTGGGGCTGCCCGGCGGCAGGGACCCGAGGCGGTCGAGCACCGCCGGCGTCCACCGGTCGGCCTTGCCCGCGCGCACGAGGTGGATCTCGAGCATGGGATCGGGCGCCTCGAGCACGTGCCAGAGGTCGAGGGGGTAGTAGTCGCGGATCATCTCGATCACGCCGGGCAGATCGAAGCGCCAGCGCCAGCCCCCGGCCGGGTCGCGCCGCAGGTTCGTGGTCATCCACCGGGCGAGGCCGGTGCTGAAGCCCTGGTCGGTCAGCAGCCCGACGATGTCCTGGCGGTGGGCCAGGGGCTGGGGCACGTCCTGCAGGGCACGGATGACGGCCGCCACCTCGCTGTCGTGGGCCTCGGCCTCGCCCAGGGCGCCGGGCATCGCGTCGAGCACCCAGACCTGCTCGAGGCCCGCCGGCCGGGCATCGGCGGCCGCCAGCACGACCTTGCCACCGAAGCTGTGGCCCACCAGGATCTCGGGCTGGCCGACCTCTTCGGCGAGACGGGCGAGGTCGTCGGCGCAGGCCTGGACGGTGTGGGGGCCCGGCAGGGCGGGGGCGTCGCCGTGGTTGCGGTGGTCGACACAGAAGACCCGCAGCTCGGGGGCTGCCGCCACCAGCTTGCGCGCGACCGTGCGCCAGTTCTGGCGCGAGCCGAGGATGCCGTGGCAGAGGAAGGCCGTGCGGGGGGCGTCGGCGTCCCCGACGAGATCGGTCGTGAGCAGCGGAAGATCGGGCATGGCGGTCACGGGGGCGCGGGCTCAGAGCTTGCCGCCGCCGCGCAGGTCGGGCACCCGGGCGGCGGTGGTGGGGGTGGGGCTGAGGCGGCCCCGGGGCTGGATGCCCTGCTGGCGCAGGAACAGGGCGGCGTCTTCCTTGGGGAGGCTGGCCGCGAGGCTGCGGGCGAGGGCGCTGCCGACCCGGGCGTGGCGGCCCCGGGCGGCCGGGTCTTCGGTGACCCGGGCGGCGATCTGGCGGGCGCGCATGGCGTAGAAGCGGAAGCCGCAGGAGTCGGCGGCACGGAGGGCCTCTTCGGCGATCTCGCGGGCCCGGCCGAGGGCGCCCAGCGACTCGTGCACCCGGGCGAGGTTGAGCTTGAAGCGCACCTGCTGGTGGGGGTACTGGCGGTCGCGCACCTTGTGGGCCACGGTCACGGCGTCCCGCGCCTCGTCCTCGTCACCGTCGATGGCCGAGAGCCGCGCCTTCCAGACGTAGAGCAGGGGCAGGAAGCCCTCGGAGTCGCTGGCGACCTCGCGCAGGGCCAGGGCCTCGTCGATGGTGGCGGCGGCCTCGGCCCGGTTGGCCGCGGCGAGGTGGGCCCGGGCGAGCACGGTGAGGGTGCCGAAGATGTCGTCGGGGTTGCCCAGCTCGCGCTGGATGCGCAGCGCCCGGCCGCCGTTCTCGATGGCCTCCTCGAGCCGGCCGATGTCGGTGAGGGTGAGCACCCGGTAGCGCAGCCCGAGGGCCACGCCGTAGCGGTGGTCGACCTCGCGGGCGTGGGCCACGGTGCGGTCGGCGAGGTCGAGGCCCTTGCGCAGGTTGCCCGTGAGGTGGTGGACCTCGACGAGGTTGATGCGCGCGATGGTGAGGCGGTCGACGATGCCGTGGGCCTCGCAGACCTCGACGGACTGCTCGAAGTAGCGGCGGGCCTCGGCGCTCTGGCCCCGGCACAGGGCGATGAGGCCGAGTCCGTTCGTGCCCAGGGCGAGGCTGCGCTCGTCCTGGTAGGCCTCGGAGCTCGCGAGGGCCTGGACGAAGTAGTCCCGGGCGGCGTCGAGGTCGCCGTGGGACCACTGGATGGCGCCGAACTCGTAGAGGGGCACGATCTGGAGCCGCTTGTCGCCGAGGGCGGTGGCCGCCTCGAGGGCGCGGCGCAGGTGGGCCTCGGCCCGGTCGTCCTGCTGGCGGCGCCGGGCCTGGAGGGCCAGCTCGGTGGCCGTGCGGGCCTCGAGGCGCCGGTTGCCGAGGTCGATGGCCAGGGTGTCGGCGGCCTCGGCGTCGTCGCCCGCCTCCTCCCAGCGACCGAGGTGGCCGAGGGCCTGGGCCCGCTCCAGCCGCAGCTCGGCGAGCCGGGTGTCGGCGGCGTCGAGGGGCAGGTACTGGCGGGCCTGGGGCTCGAGCTCGAGGGCCCGGTCGAGGTCTTCGAGGGCCTCGGAGACGAAGCCCCGCTTCACGAGCTTGCGCCCGGCCTGGACGAGGTAGGGGCAGGCCTTGGCCGGGTGGCCGCCGCGCTGGTAGTGCCAGGCGAGCAGCTCGACGATGGCGTTGGTGTTGCGCCGGTAGCGGAGCTCGAGGGCGTCGGCGAGCAGGTGGTGCCAGTTCTGGCGCTGGCGCTTGCTGACCACGTCGAGAACAACGTCCCTGACGCGATTCCGAACAAGCGCGAACATCTCGCCCCGGTCCTGGCTGCGCCGCTCGTCCACCACCCGTGCCGCCAGCAGCTCTTCGAGGGCATCGAGCAGCGCCGGCTCGGCCAGCCCCGTGAGCAACAGCAACAAGTCGACATCGAGCTGCTCGCGAGAGATGGCCAGGGCCTGGGCCGTGAGCCGGGCGTTCCCGGAGAGGGGCTCGAGCCGCTCCTTGAGCACATCCCGCAGCGAGTGGGGGATGGGGAAGGTCAGGCCGGCGACCTCCTGGGCGTCGAGCTGGAGGCGGGCCCGCTGGCCGCCGGGCCGGGGGCGCAGGTGGCCGACCTCGAAGAGGTGGCGGATCATCTCGGCGACGAGGAAGGGGTTGCCGCTGCCCTCCTGGTGCATGCGGCGGGCGAGGCTGCGCACGAGGGGCGAGTCGGCACAGACGCCGAGCAGCAGCTCTTCGACCGCGGCCGGTGACAGCCCGTCGAGGCTCATGCGCTCGGCGGCCACCCCCGTCGAGCTGCCGTCGAGCAGGGGCCCGAGCGGATCCGGCTCGTCGGGCTCGGCGAGCGGCCGGGTGATGACGAAGAGGAAGGGCAGCCGGCGGGTGCCGACGAGGTTGCGCACCAGGTACTCGGTCAGCTCGATCGAGCCGCGGTCCGAGCGCTGGAGCTCGTGGAGGATGAGCACCCGGGGCCCGCTGCGGGCCAGCATGGCGCCGAGGTTCGACATGACCGCGTAGCGCTCGACCCGGGCGTCGCTGGCCGAGCTGTCACCGAAGGTGGCGGCCAGGGCGGGCGAGGGCGCCTCGTGGGTCTCGCGCACGAGGTCTTCGAAGACCGTGCGGTAGGTCGCGTAGGCGCGCTGGTCGGGGGCCTGGGCGCGGGTGCGCGAGACGGCGAGGCCGTGGCGCCGGGCGATGGTGCTGGCCTCGGCGGCGAGGCGGTTGCGGCCCATGCCGTCGACGCCCTCGATGAGCAGCACGCTGCCCACCGGCCGGCTGCCGTCCTCGCTGCGGCCCTCGGCCAGCCGCGCGAGCACCGCCCGGAGGTGGGCGACCTCGCGGTTGCGGCCCACGAGCAGCGGGGCCCAGCCGGGGGTGCCCGGGGGCGGGCCGGGGGGCACGCTGGCGTGGAGCACGTGGAGCAGGTGGGTCGCCGAGGCGAAGCGGTCGGCGGGCTTCTTCGCCAGCAGCCGCACACAGACCTCGTCGGCCAGCTCGGGGATGGTCGGCACCAGCTCCCGGGGGGGCCGGGGCGGCCGGTTGAGGTGCTTGTCCATGTAGCCGGCCAGCGACCGGGCATTGAAGGGCCGGCGGCCCGTGAGCAGCAGGTAGAAGACCGCACCCAGCGAGTAGAGGTCGGCCCGCTCGTCGACGGCCCCCCCCGAGATCTGCTCGGGGGCGATGTAGGCCACCGTGCCCACCACCTCGCCGACGGTGGTGAGGTCCTGGCCCGGGTCCTTCACGACCCCGAAGTCCATGAGCTTCACGTGGCCCGAGGGCTGCATCATGATGTTCGAGGGGGTCACGTCGCGGTGGACGAGGCCCCGGGCGTGGATGTACTCGAGGGCCCGGGCCAGCTCGATGAGCACCTTGCGCGCCCGCCGGAAGCGCTCGGCCGGGGGCAGCGAGCGCCACTCCTGGGCGACGGTCTTGAGCACCTTGCCCTCGATGCGCTCCATGGCGAACCAGGGCTGGCCCTCGTGCATCCCGCCGTCGAAGACCTTGAGCACGCCGGGGTGGTCCAGCCGCGACAGGGCCCGGAACTCGCCCTGGAAGCGCCGGGCCATGCCCGCCGTGCTGCGCCCGGGCAGGAGGATCTTGAGCGCCCGCCGCGCGCCGGTCTCCCGCGCCTCGACCTCGAGCACCAGGGCCATGCCGCCGCGGCCCAGCTCGCCGATGACGGTGTAGGGGCCAATGTTCTCGCCCGGCTGGGGGACTGTGCTCATGCCTCGGCTCCCGGCGCGGCGGGCGCGTGCCTGCCTTGCGCGTGGAAAGCGCTTATAGTCTGCCGAAAGCCCTTCGGAGCACCATGCGACTCGAAGCATCCGCGCGAACCGATCCCGGGCCCGTCCGCGAAAACAACGAAGACAGCTTCCTGGTCGACAATGACGCAGGCCTCTTCGTGGTTGCGGACGGCATGGGTGGCCATGCCTCCGGCGAGGTGGCCAGTGCCATCGCCGTCGAGACCGTCGGCGACGTCCTCCTCCAAGAGCTGGATCCCGACGAGACCCGGCTCGAGATCAGCACCGAGACCGACGAAGATCGCATCCACGAGCGACTTCGCTACACGATGAACCAGGCCAGCCTGCGCATCCGCCGGGCCGCCATGGACGACCCCGCCCACACGGGCATGGGCACGACCCTGGTCGCCTTGCTGATCGAAGACGAGCACGCCCACCTGGGCCACGTCGGCGACTCGCGGGCCTACCTGCTGCGCGAGGGCCGCCTCGAGCGCCTGACCCGCGACCACACCGTGGTCCAGCAGGAGATCGACGCCGGCCGGCTCACCCCCGAGCTCGCCCGCATCGTGCCCCACAAGAACATCCTGACCCAGTCGGTCGGCTACCACGGCCCCGTCGAGCCCGACACCATCACCCGGCGCGTCCAGCCCGGCGACGTGTTCATGCTCTGCAGCGACGGCCTCACCGACCCCCTCGACGACCACCAGCTCGCCGACATCATGAGCGGCGTGGGCGTCGACGAGCTGGCCGAGCTGCTGGTCCAGAAGGCCATCGAGCACGGCACCGAAGACAACGTGACCGTCGTGGTCGTGGGCGTCTTCGACGACTGAGGGCACGCCCCGCCCGACCCGAAGCGGCCCCCGGTATGGATGTCCCGGGGGCCGTCTGCGTCGGGGGTGGGGCGTTGCTCAGCCCCCGGCCACCACCGTGCCCACGTCCTCGACGAGCTGGGAGGTGGGGCCGTCGCTGCAGAGCATGAACACGTCGCCGGGCTGGACGCGCCGGGTGATGGTGTCGGGCTCGACGGGGCCGTGGTAGCCGACCGACTGGG